>JAYTFV010000443.1:0-6483 GCA_043734065.1 Planctomycetota bacterium | reverse complement strand
CCTTCGTCCATGAGAACGGAGCTGCGGGTGAGAAGCTGCTGCCGGAGACGATGGGCGGCGGGTGTGCCTTTCTCGACTACGACAGCGACGGGGACCAGGATGTGTTGTTCGTCAATAGCCAGCGCTGGCCCTGGGACAAACGACCGGCTCCGGAGAAGTCGCCGACGCAGGCCCTGTATCAGAACGACGGGACCGGGAAGTTCGTCGACGTGACCGTCGAGGCGGGTCTGAACGTCTCGTTCTATGGGATGAGCGTGGCGGTCGGCGACTACGACAACGATGGGGACGCCGACCTGTGCTTCACCTCGGTCGGGCAGAACCGGCTGTTCCGGAATGACCACGCGAAGTATGTCGAGGTGACGGAAGCATCAGGTGTCGGAGGAGCGGCGGATGCATGGGGCAGCGGGATCGGCTGGTTCGATTACGACAACGATGGCGACCTCGATCTGTTCGTCTGCCGGTACATTGTGTGGTCGGCGGAGATCGACCGGAAGCAGGAGTTCAAGCTGACGGGGGTCGAGCGGGCCTATGGTCGCCCGATGCAGTTCGATGCGACGTTCCCGGTCTTGTACCGCAACAACGGCGACCAGACATTTACCGATGTCTCTGAGGCGATGGGCGTGCAAGTCACCGATCCGCAGACGGGCAAGCCGTCGGCCAAGTCGCTGGGGTTGGTGTTTGCGGATGTGGATCATGATGGTTGGATCGATGTGCTGGTGGCCAATGACACGGTGCAGAATTTCCTGTTGCTGAATCGGGATGGGAAGAAGTTCGAGGAGGTCGGTCGCCTGCAGGGGTTCGCCTTCAGTCCCGAAGGGAGCGCCCGCGCGGGGATGGGGATCGATATCGGGATGTTCCGCGAGGGGACCGAGGATTGCGGGGTGATCGTCGGCAACTTCGCCAACGAGATGACCGCTCTGTACGTGGCGGCGGCGGGCTCGTACTCATTCTCCGATGAGGCCGTCTCCTCGGGACTCGGCCCGCAGTCGCGGCTGGTCCTCAAGTTCGGCGTGATGTTTCTGGATGCCGACCTGGATGGCCGCCTGGATGTGTTTCAGGCGAACGGGCACCTCGAAGCAGACATCGCGAAGGTCCAGGCGAGCCAAAGCTACGAGCAGCCTGCCCAGTTGTTTTGGAACGCGGGGCCAAGCCAGAAGACCGAGTTCGTGCCGCTGAGCGAGAAGGAATGCGGGCCGGACTTGTTCCAGCCGATGGTCGGACGCGGGGCGGCGTATGCGGACATCGACGGCGACGGCGATCTCGACATCCTGGAGACCGCCTGCGGTCGGGCCCCGCGTTTGCTCCGCAACGAGTCCCCGAAAGGCCCGCACTGGGTGCGTTTCGCATTACAGGGCACGAAGTCCAACCGCGACGCCCTCGGAGCCGAGGTCACAATCACCGCCGGTGGCCAGAAGCAGTCGCGCATCGTCTCTCCAACTCGCAGCTATCAGTCGCAGTGCGAGAAGGTGGTGACGTTCGGTCTGGGGGCGCACGAGAAGATCGAGTCGGCCACCATCCGCTGGCCGGGTGGACAGGAGCAGACGTTGGAGTCACCCGAGATCGACCGGGTGCTGACAGTGGAGCAGCCCGCTCGATGACCCGTGAGATAGGCTTCCAGCCTGTCATCGTCCATGAAATGACAGGCTGGAAGCCTGGTGCCCCGTCAATGCTTGATTTGGGGGTTCGCCCTCCCGGTCAGGCTTGGCTAAACCCTAAAATCCAGGCTTGAGCGAGCACTAGACGCAGGACGACAGGCTGGAAGCCTATCCCACGGGCAGACAAGTCTGACCGCCCGCCTTACGGCACATACGGCAGGGCACTGGATGTGCTGCCGGAGGCGGGGATGTACGCTTTGGAGACGTAGTCCATGACCATGCGGTCGGCGTTGAACCGCCAGCCGAGCGTCTTCATCGACCGCTTCATGCGCTCGATCCACCCGTCGGGCAGTCCGTCTTCATTGCACTGGTAATAGAGCGGGACGACTTCTTGCTGCACCACGCGCAGCAGGTCATCCCCATCGCGTGCGTCCTGGATGCCCTGGTCGGAATGGATCAGCCCATTTTCGATCATGAAGCCGTTGCGGCCATCGTACGCCTCGGCCCACCAGCCGTCCGAGATCGACAGGTTCAGGCCGCCGTTGAGTACCACCTTCTGACCGCTGGTGCCCGAGGCTTCGAGCGGTCGGCGCGGGTTGTTGAGCCACACATCGACCCCCTGCACCAGGTGGCGGGCCAGATTGATGTCGTAGTCTTCCAGAAACACGATCCGCCCCAGGAACCGCTCGTCATGAGCGATCTTGTGAATCCGTTGCAGGATCTGCTTGCCGGGTTCGTCGGCGGGGTGTGCCTTGCCCGCGAAGATGAACTGCACGGGGCGATCAGTGTTGTGGATGATCTCGGACAAGAGATCGAGATCCCGCATGATGAGGTCAGCCCGCTTATACGGGGCGAACCTCCGCGCGAATCCGATCAAGAGAGCCTGCGGATCGAGAATGGTTTGAATCCGCTCCATCTCCTTGTCGCTGACCTTGTGCCGCTCCCCCTGCTTGGTCAGGCGATACCGCGCATACCCGATCAGCCGGTTCTTGAGTGACTCGTGGGTCTCCCAGAGTTCCCCGTTGGTGATGTCGTCAATCCCCTGCCACATCTGGGGCTCGCCCGACTTCAAGTACCAGTCCAGCGGCAGCACGCGGTCGTACAGGAAACGCATCTGCGGGGCCAGCCAGGTACTCACATGCACGCCGTTGGTGATGTGCCCGATCGGCACTTCTTCTTCCTTCCGCCACGGCCACAAACAGCGCCACATCCGGCGGCTGACGACCCCATGCAGGTTCGACACCGCGTTGGCCCGACGGCTAGCGTTGAAGGCCAGTACGGTCATGCAGAACTCCTCGTTGTGATCCGAGGGGTTCACCCGCCCGAGGGCCATTACGCCATGATGATCGAGCCCCAACTCCTCGCGCAGCGGCCCCAGATGCTCGTCCATCAATCCGTTGTCGAACCGGTCGTGCCCCGCCGCCACCGGCGTGTGCGTCGTGAAGACCCCGATGGAAGCCGTTTCGCGGAGGGCATCATCAAAGCTGAGGCCATCGTCCTTCATGCGGCGGCGGATCATTTCCAGCGGGGCGAACGCGGAGTGCCCCTCGTTCATGTGGATCACACGGGGCCAGATGCCCATTGCAATCAGGGCCTTCATCCCGCCGACACCCAGAACCAACTCTTGCCGAATGCGGACTTTCTTGTCCCCGCCATACAGACGCGAAGTGAGCAGTCGGCTGGCTTCGGTGTTCTGTGGAACATTGGTGTCCATCAGATACAGCGCGATCCGCCCGACATGGACCTTCCATACGCGAGCGTAGATCGTCTCGTTCCGCGTCTGCACGCTTACCACGACCGGCTTGCCTGCGGTGTCGAGGGCCACGTGCATCGGCAGATCCTGGGGGTCGGAAAACGGGTACGTCTCCTCCTGCCAGCCGGCGGGACTGACGGTCTGGCTGAAGTAGCCTTCCTGGTAGAACAGGCCGATGGCGACCAGCGGGATGCCCAGGTCCGACGCACTCTTGAGATGATCCCCGGCCAGGACTCCCAGTCCGCCCGAGTAGACGCGCAGCGATTCGTGAATCCCGAACTCTGCCGAAAAATAGGCGGCAGGCCGATGCCCCAGCACCGCGGCATGCGTGTCGCCCCACGTCTGATCGGAGCGCATGTACTCCTGCCACCGGCGATAGGCTCCGTGAATTCTCGCATGCAGCACAGACTCGCGAGCCTGCGCTTCGAGCTTCTCCGAGTGGTACTCCCTCAGCAACAGAATCGGATTGTGAGACACATCAGTCCACAACTGGGAGTCGATCTCCCGGAAGATCGAGGTGACTTCGGGCTGCCAACTCCACCACAGGTTCCCGGCGAGTTCGGAGAGCTTCTGATGGATCGTGCGTTCCTGGGTCATGATGGGTGCCGTCTCAAAGTGGAGGGGTCGCGGTCCGAGCGGGGCGATCATAGGAGGCAAGTGAGTACGTGGTCCATGTCCCGGAATGGGGGAACCGGCGAGTTTGCATAATTCTGGTTTCTGAGTGATGCAGGCCGTGACAGAAATCTCTCAGATTGCTAGGCGAGGATTTCCACCTGTTCAAACGGCAGGCTCGCCATTCCGGCATACAGTCCCTGCCTGTCGCAATGCGTGCGGTACTCGGCGGGCATTTGCGCCAGGGCGGCGGCGTCCCACTCGATGATCAGTTGCGGAGCATCGCCCGCTCCGGCTTCGACGATCGTGCCGGTCCAGCCTGCGATACTGACCTGGGCAAATTCCGGCATCGTGACGCCGTCCTTGACGCGAACCGATTTGCCTTCGAATGAGCGGCTGGCTTTTCGTTTGGCCATGACGGGACGCATCTCCAGAGAACCCTTCGAGCCTCACGAGGATGGCAGCTTAGGAGGACGGGTTCCCCACTGTCAAATCCGGAAACGAGTTGGGCTGCCGACTGAAACCTGATGAGAGGCAATGGGTTATCGCAAACTTCGAATGTCCATTCGAGATTACCGGTTACGGAGTTTATCGCGATTGCTCGGTCGCCAGTCACGGCTCCGTGGCGAATCGCCGATGTCCATATTCGGGTGAGGAGGCTCGCATGCGCCGGGAGCTCCCGTATGATGTGTGTGGCCCCATGCCCGGGGCGTTCAGGAGATTGCGATGACGGATGCGTTGAGGAAGTCTGGAGCAGGGACCGTGGGACGCCGGGAATTCCTGGCTCTCGCCGGGGCGGGGGCGTTGAGCCTGTGGCACCGGACGGCCCGTGCCGAAGAAGTTCAGATGGCGGCTCTGATCGACCAGGCCCCGCAGACCCACGCCCTGATTCCGGCACTGCGGGCTGCCCTCCCCGCGCTCGATGCCGCGCGGGCTCTCAAGGACTATGAGACCAGCTTTACGAAGATTGAGTTGATCGGTCGCAAGACCCTCACGACGCGGATGCAAGTCAAGGTCCGCCACGCCCCCTTCAGTGTCTATGTCAAGTACCTCGACCCTCACGCCGGGCGCGAGGCGATCTATGTCGCGGGCCAGAACAAAAACCAGGTCGTGGTTCACGACACCGGGCTGGCCTCGCTCGTGGGCACGTTGACGCTCGACCCGACCGGTTCGACCGCCATGGAAGACAACCGTTATCCCATCACCAAGGTGGGCATGCAGATGATGGTCGAGACCGTGATGGGCATCTGGCTGACACAAGCCAAGCAGAACGCGACCGGGATCACCGTCAACAATTTCCCGAACTCGAAGATCGGCGAGCAGACCTGCCAGGCGATCGAAACGGTTCTGGCCCAGCCGATCGGAACCGACTCCTTCCAGACGACCCGGCTCTACATCGATACGGTGACGAAGCTGCCAGTGCGGGTCCAGCAGTATGCGTTTCCGACGCGGCGGGGCCAGCAGCCGGTCCTGGTGGAGGACTACCTGTACCAGAACCTCAAGACCAACTGCACGCTGGCCGACATCGACTTCGATGCCAAAAACCCGCGTTACGGGTATTGAGGCGGGGTGTCCCGCCGTCGAAGACGTTGGAGTTCAGGCTTGAGCCTGCCTCTGAAACAAGACAGGCTCAAGCCTGGACTCCAACAGTCCCTACCCGTGGTCGGCGATCCCCAATACTTGCAGGTCCATCGACCCGCGCGGCAGCTTGACCTTGACCTTGTCGCCGACCTTCTTCCCCATCAGGGCTTGAGCGATCGGACTGGTGGTCAAGATCTTCATCACTGGCCCGTCGTAGTTCTCTTCGCCGGGGCCGACGAACTCGTACTTCTCTTCCTCGTCCATGCCGAGATCCTTGACCGTCACCGTGGAGCCGAACGTCACAATGCCCTTCGGCATTTCGGCCTTGTCAACGATGTAACACCCGGCGAGCCTGGTCTTCATCAGGGTAATCCGCAGCGCCAGCCGACCTTGCTCTTCGCGCTGGCCGTGGTACTCGGCGTTCTCGCGCAGGTCGCCCTCCGCGCGCGCCTCCCCGATCCGCTCGGCGATGGCGGGCATTAAAACCTCTTCCAGATGCCGCAACTCGTCGCGGATCTTGTCGAAACCTTCACGGGTGATGGGTTGGCGTTCCATGTCGGAATCCTGGTCGAACGGGGGGGAACTGGTCCAGGGACCGGCTCACTCCCCGCCTGCACGAGTCTAAAAAACGAACACGGGACGCGCTGTGTGCCGCGACCCGTGTTGCAATGCTCATATTCTTATCGGACAGCTCCATCGCTGTCTATACTGGAACTTCACCATGAGATTCCCGGAGTGCGTCTGGATTGTCGGCGATTTCTCCGAAATCGCCGTCTCCAGGCGATTCGTACGACTCCTGGGAGGAGCCGCGAGCGAGGGTGGACGTTTTCTGGTAGGAGCGGTTCGGCAGGAGCCTCGCCCCAGTGCTGTGAACACGATGGTAGTCCATCGTTGAGTCACGGGGGAGGCTTGCGGGCGGCGGATTGGAGTTTGGCGATGGAG
>JAYTFV010000442.1:0-3259 GCA_043734065.1 Planctomycetota bacterium | reverse complement strand
CCGGGGGCTGACGCCACCCGGCTCGCCTGCCCTACATGACATACTTCAGCGTCGTCGGGAAGAACGGAATGCGGGCGGCCTTCTTCTTCTCGGAACCCTCTTCCTTCTTCTCCTCCTTCTTATCCTCCCCAGGAGCCTCAGCGGGCTTGGCGTCGCCGGTGCCCTTGGCGATCTCCTGGTCGAGGACTTCCAGAGCCTTCTTCAACTGCAGGTCGTCGAACTGGGCCGGGATGCGTTCCTGGCTCAGGGCGTCGCGTTTTTGCCGGTCGAAGTTGTAGGCCCGCATCTGGTCCATTGTGTACTCGACCTTCATGCCGTCGTTGGGCATCACGCCCCACTTGTCGGCTTCGGTCTCGCCGGGGAAGCGGTGGATCTTCTCCTTGCTAGGACGGTAATACGACGCTGTCGTCAGCTTGAGCTTGCTCTTGCCGTCCTCCACATCCAGGGTGTTCTGCACGCTCCCCTTCCCCCAGCTGCGCTCGCCGACCACGACGGCTCGTTTGTGATCTTGCAAGGAGGCCGCGAGGATCTCGCTGGCCGAGGCGCTGAAGCGGTTGCTGAGGACTGCAATCGGGAACCCCATGTAGGTTCCGGCCTTTTTGGCCGTGCGTGTGATCGGTCGGCTGTTGCGGCCCTCGGTCGAGACGATGATCCCCTCTTCGAGGAACAGGTCGGCGATCTCGACAGCGGTCTGCAAGTACCCGCCCGGGTTGAAGCGGACATCGATGACCAGGCCCTTCATGCCATCGGCCTTAAGGGTCTTGAGAGCCTTCTTCATCTCGTCGCCGCTGCGGGCGGTGAAGTGAGTCAACCGGATGTAGCCAATCTTCTTGGCCGGATCGAGCATGAAGTCCCACGTCCCATCCGGACGGTAGGTCTCGCCCAGAACCGTGTCGAGATGGATGATCTCGCGAGTCAGGTCGATCCGGGTGATGTCCGGCGAATCGCCACGCGTGTAGCCGACGCTGACCACCTCGCCCGCCTTGCCCCGCAGAATCTTGATGGCCGAATCCAACTCGCGATTTTGTTCGAAGTCGGCCACCTTCTTGCCACCCACCTCAACGATGCGGTCGCCGGGCAGAATCCCAGCCTTCGCCGCGGGACCACCCGGCAGCGGCACCGAGACCTCAATCGCATGGCGCTCGCGGAGAAACGTCACCTGAATCCCGACTCCGCCGAACTCCTGGTCGACGGCCTCGTTGAACTTCGCCAGTTCGTCGGGGCTGATGAAGTCCGAGTACGGGTCGAGGTCGGTCAGCATGCCGCGAATCGCCGACTCGATCAGCTTGCGGCGGTCGACCTCCTTGACGTAGTTCTGATCGATCTCTTCGAACGTGTCGACGAACACCTGCATCAGTTCGAAGTATTCATCATCGGTCTTCGCCGCCTCGGGCTTGGCCCCCTCGGGCTTGGCCGGTTCGGTCTTCGCGGGGGCGGCCTTCACCGCATCCTCGGCCCGACTGACACCGATCCAAAACCCCAGCCCCGCACCCAGCAACGCCAGGCACGCACACCGCGCCGCAAAAGTCCGCATGGTCATTCCTTCATCCGTTGATGTGGAGAACTCCGCTACTCCCGCATCTTAAACCGCTCTCCCCCGAGCAGCAAGACGGAGCCGCCGACTCCCCCATTGAGCCATCGAGCCGTTTAGCCGCGACGCGCAGTCTTCGAAGCGGAGCGTTCCCCCATGGAGAACTCGACCAGACTCGCGAGCATCCGCTCCGCCGCCCCCGAGTCAATCGCCCGCGCTGCCTGCTGGACCGCATCGCGCAGTTCCAACGCACGACCCGCAGTCAATAACGCGGCACCGGCGTTGGCCAGGACGATATTCCGCGCCGCACCCGGTTTCCCGGCGAACACTTGGCGAATCACCTCCGCACTCTCGGCAGGCGAGCCGACGACGAGTTCCGCTGCGGTACATTCCGGCAGGCCCATGTCGCGGGCCGTCCAGTGCTGCTCCTCGATCCGATCCCCCTGCACATCGAAGACGGTCGTGGTGCCCCACAGCGACACCTCGTCGAGTTGATCGGCCCCGCACACGACGAGGGTCCGCGTCCCGCCGAGTTGGGTCTTGGCCTCGGCTAATTTTCGGGCGGTCGCGACACGGTTCGTGCCTAATAACTGGTACTCCGCCCCTGCCGGATTCGTGAGTGGACCTAATAAATTAAAGATCGTGCGGATGCCGAGTTTCTGCCGCACCGGGGCGACGTGCTGCATCGCCCGATGCACCAGACGGGCGAAGCAGAACCCGATCCCGATCTCGTCGATGCACTGGGCGACCGCCTCGGGAGCGAGGCTGATGTCGACGCCCAGAGCCTCCAGCACATCCGCCGAACCGCTCTTGCTGCTCGCCTGACGGTTCCCATGCTTGGCCACCGGCACCCCCGCCGCAGCGGCCACGATCGCCGCCGCGGTACTGATATTAAAGGTATGCAACTGGTCCCCGCCGGTGCCGCAGGTATCGAGCAGCCCCGATGTCAGGGCCGGAATCCGCGTGGCCCGCGCTCGCATGGCGGCTGCGGCTCCAGCGATTTCGAGAGCCGTCTCGCCGCGCACCGCCAGTGCGGTCAGCAGGGCCGCGATCTCGATCGGATCAGCCTGTCCATCCATTATTACGCCGATGGCTGCGGCCATCTGTGGGGAGGTGGTGGTGCCTCTGGAGAGGGCCGCTTTGAGAACGGTTTCGATTTCGATCAGCATGGAATGAAGTCGCCACAATCTCGTGAGCGGAGGTGCATTTGACGCCTCCTCGATTGGGTTTGCCAAAGCGAACCCCAGTCTCTTAAGTTACCGGCTGGATACGAGAACTCCAATCGTGGGTTTGGGCGATCACCAGATCAACGCTATGAGTGCAGTCGCCCGATGCCGGTTCACCGATCCGGCATCATCGCAAAGATTCGCAATATTTGAGAGTTGCAATTGGCCGGAGAGGTCGAATACATTCGCTGTACGCTTGCACTGGCGAACTCAAGATTCACGCAACTCACTGAAGGGGTCGATGATGAAAGCATTCAAAGTCTGGGTCTGTGTCGCGGCCATCGCGGCGGGGGGAATGTTGACCGGGCAGGCTTCAGCTGAGGAGACTCCCGCGAAGCCTGTGGTGAAGAAGGAGTCGCGAGGACCACTGCCCGCTCAATTCGGCAAGCTGGGAATTACGGATGAAGTCAAGGACGAGTTGTATAAGATTGACGATGAGTACGATGCCAAGATCGAGGTGCTGGCCGCTCAGATCAAGGTTCTGCAAGCCGAGCGCGACACG
>JAYTFV010000441.1:0-5552 GCA_043734065.1 Planctomycetota bacterium | reverse complement strand
GAGGCGATTGGCCGGGCTGAAGCTGACCGAGTAGACCCAGTCGCCGTGCCCCGCGAACTGCTTGATCTGGGAGCCATCGTTCGCATTGTGCAGCCGCGCGGTCTTGTCGGCGGAGCAACTGAAAACGCGGTTGTCCGGCAGCACCTGCAACCGGAACACCGCACCGCCGAAGCCGCCGATCTCGCGGACCTGGGCGGCATCGGCGGACTTCCAGACGCGCATCCGGCTGTCGGCCCCACCGGTAATGACCTGGGCGTTATCGCTCAACCAGCCGACGGTGTAGACCACATCGCCGTGCGTGTTGAAGGTCGTCTGCGCATCGCCGGTCTTGGAGTCGAACACCTTGGCGGTCTTGTCTCGACTGGCACTGGCCAGCTTGGTCCCATCCGGCGACCAGGCCACATCCATCACCCAGTCGGCATGGTCTTCGATCACCAGTTGCTCGGCATATGACACGGCATCGAAGACGCGAATCGTGCGGTCGGCCCCGCTCGTGGCGAGCCGCGTTCCGTCGGCGCTGAAGGCCACCGAGAACACGGCGTCCTCCACGGTCACGAGGTCGGCCAGCAACGCCCCATCGGCGACATGGAACACCTTCACCTCACCCATCTGACCCGGTGTCCCCCCCGCGATCGCGATCCGCTGCCCATCCGGCGTGAACGCAATGTCATGCACCCGCTCGGCCACGTTCGTGATGCGGCGAATCAACGCCCCATCAGCCGGGTTGTAGAGCAACACCTCGTGATATCCCGAGGTCGCCACGATCGACGCATCGGCATTCAGCGCCACCGCAGTCACCGGCACCGCCATCGGGTATGCCTCGGGAGCCGCGGGCTGGATCTGCTTCGGCATGATCTTGATGAGCGGCGAGTTCGGGTCGATCCCGGCATCGAGCTGGGCTCCGAGGGAGACCCACTTGGCGATCAGGGCGATCTGCTCCTTGGTCAGCGGGTCGGCGTCCTTGGGCATCGAGCCATCGCCGATCTGGCTACACAGGAAGCAATCGGCCTTGCCCGGTTCGATGGCCGGGCCCGACTCGCCACCCTTCATCAATGTGGCGAACGACTCCATATTCAGTCGCCCCTTGGCCATGCGGGCGTTGTGGCAAGCGATGCACCGCTTGTGGAAGACCTGGGCCACTTCGCGATTGAATGACACCCACTGACCCATTTCGGTCAGGGTCGCTTCGACCGCCCGCTGCTGGCCGAGCCACCCTTCTCGCACGGTCTTGAGCGTCCCGTTGGCGGCGTCGACTTCGGTCTTCACTGCCGCCAGCGACTGGTCGATCGGCGTGAGTGAGGCCATCGCCGTGGCCATCGTCTGCTTCGCGGTCGCGATCGTCGCGGTCGTCGTCTTGACGAGAGTATCCGTGTCCGTGGCGACCTTCGTCGCGGCATCGGCGGAGACCTTGGCGGCGTCCGCTTTCTTCTGAGCCTCGGCGAGAACGGCAGTTGCGTCGGTGTTCGCCTTGTCGGTGACGGCCTTGGCGGCGTTGGCCTTGGTGAGGGCTTCGTTCTGGGCGGGAAGAGCCTTCTCGGAATCGGCGATGGCTTTCGTGGCCTGCTCGATGTCGCGTTTGAGCTTGAGGAGCTGTTGCTCGATCGAGGAGAGCTTCGCGCTGGAGGCGGCCGCAGCCTGCTCGGCGGCGACACGCTGTTGCAGGGCGGCTTCGGCCTGGACCTTCTGCTCGGCGAGCTTCTGTTCTAGTTTCCGAGCAGCCGGAGCGTCATCGGCTTGCAACCCCTGTGGAGTTCCCCACAGGCATGCCCCGAGGACCAAGCCCAACGTCCAACGCCACAGAGGATTCCGGATCATGAATCAATTTCCAGCAAGGCAGGAGGCCGCCCGCCTCGGACGTTGCGTCCGCACGAGCCACCCGATGGGTGATTCACGTGGGAGAGCTTTCGAGATCGATGGTCGCCTTTCGCTCCGCGACAGGACGGTCTTTCGCGGAGCGAAAGACGACAATCCGTGATCCCTCGTGCCAACCGACCGTGAATAATAGGCAGGAGCGTCCCTCTCATCGAAGTCCGCCGATCCATCAGAATCGTGGCAGGACTCACCAAAGTCAAGCAGGAGAGCCTGCCGAAACCTTGCAGCTTGTGCTCAATCGGCAAGAGAAACCGACCTTACTACCCCGAATGCGAGCCTCCTCAAATTTGGTCAGTTGAATCCCCCGCCCCCCCGCAATATCATTCCCGCCCCACCCCCGGCCCCGCCGAAAGGTGAGACGTGCAGCCCCCGCGGCGGAATTGGCAGACGCGCTAGCTTCAGGAGCTAGTGTCAGTAATGACGTACAGGTTCAAGTCCTGTCGTGGGCACTCCCAGTGGCGAAAGGACTTACGGCAAATCGCCGTGAGTCCTTTTTTCATAGGTGAGGCTGTTGGGGGGCAGAAGTGGGTTTACGTTGGACCTGAGCCGCTTGCCGTTTGGACGAGAATGTCGAGCGGTGGTGGAAAAATGGTAGCGAACTCGTGCCCCGTCAATGTTCAGACTGGGGGTGGGTGTGATGCATCTCAGGGAGGGCGAACCCCCACATGTCGCGTTGACAAGGCACTGGGCATGATTGTTGATACCGTCATGACTGTTACGACCGGTGTGACATTCTGCGAAGTGGGAAGCCGAATCGCGACGTATGACCGGCGACCGGCCTATGCTTGGGGGGTGATTCCGGTTGCAGAGGGCTGCGATCGGGATTCCGAGAGGGGGAAGCGGAGATGTCCGGATTCTACGACACGCTTCGATCGTATCTGTCAATCTACAAGTCCACAGCCGAGCAGGCGTGGCATCGCATGACGCCTCAGCAGTATGCGTCGATTCTGATTCTGGTAGCTGTGGTCGGTTTTATTTCGATGCGGGGCAAGGCGAGATAGCCGAACACTGTGCCGTCTGGCGGTGTCCTCTCGTCGAGCCCTCCCGTGTCGCCAATTCACATCAGCGCGTCACCACACATGGAACAGTTGAGATCGACGGATGTTGCCGGGCCGGACCAATAAACGGCACAACACCCGTTGACTCTTTGACTTGGCGCGAGTAGGAATTACTGTGGCGGGGGGACTTGAGGATTTTCCGACGTTTTTCAACGTCTTGGAAAATATTGCGTGGACGAGCCGGAGGGACGTGATAGGATGGCCGCCCGATTCACGGGGGACGTGGATTGTTTTGCAACTTCAGTCGCATCGCATCTCATGCTTGCTAATGAAGTTGCGATCAGGTGCGAATTCGGGGATGGTCTTGCAAGAGGCCAAGTCGAATTCGGGGGGTTCATCGAGACGGCTCTGGCCAAGTCGGTGTTGCGCACGGAGGGCACGCTGGACCTGTGACGCAGGGGAAGCGGGTGGGGAAGGTCGTCATCAGTGGACGACCGTCACACATCCGGTTTCAACGCCGATCAAGCCCAGGGAACGGATTCGACCATCGGGGAGGAGATCGACAGATCGACACCCTCCCCGGCACGAATCAACACTTCGTGTGTCCGTACCGTGTTTCGGCCCAACGATCAATTTCCGGCAGCCAAGCTGCCCACTGGACTTCTGCTCGGGTGGAATGGATTCCCACCGGTGTCGAAGGTTCTTACTGAAGCCAATTGAGGAGACAGCACAGTGCATCGTCACGATTCCGGACTGAAGACGTTGATTGATACGGCCGCGGAACGCAAGTTCCTGACCTATCAGATGGTGGATGCCTACCTGCCTGATGAGGGTGGGGAGTCGACGATGGTCGAGCAGATCATCCTGGCCCTTGAGGAGACCGGCCTGCCGCTCATCAACGATCCCAAAGCCCCCAAGTCTGTCGCCGACAAGACACGGATGGAACAGCAGGCGAAAGAAAAGGCCGACCGCCCCGCCTCGCAGACCCACGAACTCGCCAAGGTGCTCATTGAGCCGGAAAGCCCGATGTCGTCTCGGGATCCGATTCGCATGTACCTGAGCCAGATGGGTAACATCCCGCTGCTCTCCCGCGATGACGAAATCTTCCTGGCCAAGCAGATCGAAATCACCCGCAAGCGGTTCCGCCGCAAGATGATGGAATCGGACTACGCGATCAACATCGCCGTCGACATCCTGGAAAAGGTCCACTCCGGCGAACTCCCGTTCGAGCGCACGCTGCGGACCTCCGACACCGAGAACACGCAGAAGGACCAGATCCTCGGGCGGATGCCGATCAACCTCCCCACGCTGCGCCACCTCGTGCAGAAGAACCGGGAAGACTGGCTGATCACCATCTCCGAGACCGCGTCCAAGAAGGACAAACAGGCCGCCAAGGATCGCATGCTGATCCGCCGCCGCAAGCTCTGCTCGCTCTGCGAGGAACTCAGCGTCCGGACCCACCGCCTCCAGCCCGTCTTCAAGAAGATGGAACTGATGGCGACCCGCATGGTCCAGCTCGAACGCGACATCAACGCCCTCAAGCACCGCACAGCTGCGGCCCGCGAAGTGGCGTCGATGACCCGTGAACTGGCCGAATACGTCGACCAGGTCCAGGAAACGCCGACCGAGTTCCAAGCGCGCCTCGACGACACCCGTCACCGGTTCGACCTCTGGACCGATGCCAAGCAGCAGCTCTCCGGCGGCAACCTGCGGCTGGTGGTCTCGATCGCCAAGAAGTACCGCAACCGCGGGCTGTCGTTCCTCGACCTGATTCAGGAAGGCAACGCCGGCCTGATGCGTGGTGTTGAAAAGTACGAGTACCGTCGCGGGTACAAGTTCTCGACCTACGCCACATGGTGGATTCGGCAGGCGATCACGCGGGCTGTGGCTGACCACGCTCGTACGATCCGCATCCCGGTTCACATGTTCCAGAGCATCTCGACGCTCAAGGCGAAGAGCGAGCAGATCCGCCAGGAAACCGGACGGGAGCCGACGATCGAGGAATTGGCCGAAGCGGTCAACCTCTCGGTCGAGGAAACCGAACGCATCATGAAGACCTGGAAGCACCCGATTTCGCTCGACACTCCCGTCGGCGAAAGCGAAGACTCCAGCTATGGCGACTTCCTGCAGGACGACAGCGAGAGCACCCCGGCTGATTCCGCGATGCACCAGATGCTCCGCGACAAGATCAACCACGTCCTCAAGAGCTTGACCTACCGCGAACGCGAGATCATCAAGCTGCGTTACGGCCTCGGCGACGGGTACAGCTACACCCTCGAAGAGACCGGACGCATCTTCAAGGTGACCCGCGAACGCATCCGCCAGATCGAATCGAAGGCCCTCCGCAAGCTCCAGCACCAAACTCGTGCTGAGCACCTGAAGGGGTTCGTCGAGTCGATCTTCCCCGGCCAGGACGCCCCGCTGCCCGAAGTCGATGCCGATGTGCCGGAAGAGGATCTCGAACCGGTCGGAACGGCGTATTGAGTCTTTGAGTTGCGATGTCATGTCGAAAGCCCAGTGGTTGCAACCACTGGGCTTTTTCATAGACGGCAGTTGAAGTTTCTTCACAAAACCGGGATGATCTAGGCAAGGGACCGATTACAGATCACACTGACCGAGACTTCCCGATGTGTCGATTCATCCGTCCTTCGCCCACGACGACTGATCGACATCGACAAGGGT
>JAYTFV010000440.1:0-2156 GCA_043734065.1 Planctomycetota bacterium | reverse complement strand
GATGTCACTTTGGAAGCTGGCATCGAGTTTACGTTTCACAACGACGCAGTCCCCGGCCGATATTTTCTTCCCGAAGTGATGGGGGGTGGAGTTGCGTGGATCGACGTGGACCACGATGGCTGGCTCGACCTGTTTCTGGCCAATGGCCGCAGCCTCGATCCGTCAGCCCCGAACGCGAATCAACCAACATGTCGCCTGTACCGCAATCTGCATGGTGAGCGGTTCTCTGAGATCACCGCACCGAGCGGCGCGGGCATCACACTGTTCGGACAGGGCTGTGCCGTGGGAGATTACGACTCCGACGGTTTCGCCGACCTGTTTGTGAGTGGCTTTGGGCCTGACGTGCTGCTCAGTAATGCTGGCGACGGAACCTTTCACGACGTGACGGCGGCGGCCGGTGTCAGCGACCCCGAGTGGAGTTCGAGTACTCTCTGGGTCGATCTTGATGGCGATCAGAACCTCGATCTCTACGTCACCAATTACATGGATGTGACCTGGGAGAATCTGAAAGTCTGTGAGTACGGAGGTCGTCCGGGCTACTGCGGTCCCGGAAGTTACGCTGGTGTTCAGGACAAAGCCTACCTCAGCCGTGGCGACGGAACATTTGAGGAATCATCGGAACGACTAGGCCTTCGGGCGGAAAACGGGAAGGGGCTGTCTGTCGTTGCCGCCGACTTCGACGACGACCTGATCCCGGAACTCTACGTGGCCAACGACATGACGGCCAACTTCCTGTTTACGCGGCGTGCCGAGCCGGGCTATCAGCCAATCAGCGCGACGCTGTATCGCGAGGTGGCCACTGAGTCGGGCTGTGCCGTGAGTGGCTCCGGCTTGAATGAAGCCAGCATGGGGATCTCTCTCGCAGACTTTGATGGGGATGGCCGGATCGACATCTACCTGACGCACTACTATCACATGAAGAACACGCTCTATCGCAATCTCGGCAACCTGTTGTTCGACGATGCCAGCTACTATTCGCGAGCGGCGGCGACGAGCCTCGAATCGCTGGGATTTGGGACCGCTCCCTTAGACTATGATCGCGATGGAGACTTCGACCTGTTCATCGCGAACGGCCACGTCCTGGGGCCCGAGCAGCAGCCCAATGCCATGCGCCCGCAGTTGCTGCGCAACGACGAGGGGATCTTCGCGGATGTGTCGTCCACTGCGGGTCAGTATTTCGACCGCTTGTGGATTGGCCGCAGCGTCGCGGCGGGCGACTTCGACAACGATGGCGATGTCGATCTGGCCATCTCGCACTTGAACTCGCCGTGCGTGCTCCTCCGGAATGACACGCCGACCAAAGGACGGCCCTTCGTCGGACTGGAACTCAAGACGGCTGACGGAAAGACTCCCGTCGGCGGGCGCGTGGTGCTGCGAACGAACAAACGGCAGAGGACGTTTCCTGTTTCGACGGGGGGGAGCTATCTCGCCTCGGCAGACGATCGGTTGCGGATGTCCTGGCCCGAGACTGAAGAATTGAAGGAGATCGAAATCCATTGGCCTTCCGGACGTGTGGATCGGCTCGGCAATGTTTCGGTTCTGTTCGATCAATACTGGCGAGTCAGAGAAGGGCAGTCGCCCCGACACTGGTAGGCCCCTCCACGAGGCACACTAACTCGAAGCGTATGCCAGGGGAGTGTGTTCGTCCCTCGCTTACGCTTCAGGTTCGTGTCAGCATCGGCCGCGAGTTGTTGAGCCGACGCCTTCACGCAGTGCCACGAACAGACTGACCTTGGCGGTACTCATGCAATTCCCACGTGGACATCGTTGGTGGCAGACTGCGGCGGGAAGCTTGCTGTTGACGGCACTCCTGCTGTTCGGTGGTGCGCATTGGGTCGGTCGTCATCTGCCACAAGCCGAGCGGTTGGCTGCGGATCGACAGTGGAGCGCGGCGCGCAAGTCTCTCGCCTTCTACCTGCGGTTTTATCCGGCCGATGAGGAGGCCCGGCTGCTGATGGCCCGAGCGTACGTCAGTGACGACTCGCTCGTGGGCGAAGACAAAGTCCATGCGGCGCTGGCTCAATTGGAGCGGATCTCCCAAAACTCAGCCCGCTCGGCGGAGGCGAGACTCCAGGAAGGGCGGCTATATTTTCTGCTGCTCTGGCAGCCCGGCCGCGCGGAACGCTGTTTCCGCGACGCCCTCCAACTCGAACCAG
>JAYTFV010000439.1:0-3860 GCA_043734065.1 Planctomycetota bacterium | reverse complement strand
CGAACACGGTCAGGAACGACTCCGAGAAATTGCGGCGGACCGACAGGTAAATGCTCCGCCGTCCTGCCCCATCGACCGGCCCCGATCCGGGCTTGCCGCGACCGTCCTGAAACGCATTCAGAGCGATCGGGACGCTCGGCCCAAACAAGCGGTCATCCTCCCGCCCGGAGAGCGAGAAGAGCGCATCGCGAATGATCTCCCCCTCCAGCCTCTTGATGTTCATGCGGTGCAGCAGCAGGTTGTTGGGATCGGAGGGAGTGGTGAGTGGTGAGTGGTGAGTGGTGAGTGAAGGAGCAGAGGGTTGAGGGTTGAGCGTTGAGCGTTGAGAGTCAGAGGTCTCCCCTGGCCGCAGGCCCTCTTCCACTAACCTCTGACCACTCACCACTAACCCCTCCTCCGACCCCATCCGGTATGCGGCCGACAGCAGAATCACGCGGTGAATCTGTTTCTGCGACCAGTCGTCCCGGACCAGTTCCGTGGCTAGCCAATCGAGCAATTCCGGGTGCGTGGGGAGTTGGCCCATGTGACCAAAATCGTCCGGAGTGGACACGATGCCTCGCCCGAAGTAGTGGTGCCAGATGCGGTTCACGATCACGCGCGGCACGAGCGGGGTTTGCAGCGGGTCGGTCATCTGCCGGGCGAGGTCGAGCCGGCCACTGCCCGCCTCTTTCGCGTCGGGGCCATGACCGTGGAACACCTCAATGAACCGTCGCGGAACAGCGTCGCCGGGCTTGTTTGAGTTGCCGCGGATCAGCAGGTTCTCGTCGGCACTCGTTCCCTCGAGCATCGCCGGAGCGGCTGCTGAGGTGCTGACGATCTGCGACACCAGTTGACGCCGCTCCTTGATGAACGGACGCGAGACGGCGGCGAGTTGCTTCACGACCTCGGGCGTGTCGAGCCCGAACAGGGCCGGGTGCTGCCGCATCCAGTCAAGGGCCTCGCCGGGCAGCGGCTGGGCCGAGTCGAGGTTCAACAGGTTCAGGGCCACGGGCGGGTTCAGCGGGCCGGGCAGCTTCTCGACTTGGAACGCAGCTTCCACCGCGAAGTCGGTCCCGGCCTCGGCCACGATTTCGAGGTGGGCGAAGTGCCCCTTGTACCGCGTCACATCATGCTCGATCCAATGCCAGGCCGGGGTGGCCCCCTGTTTCCGGACCAGCGATCCATGCAGCGGGCCATTGACTAGGGCATGCGAATCGACGACGACATATGTTGCACAACCGCCCCTCACCCAGGCGGCGATCCGTCCCGTGGTGATCTCAAAACTGGCGGTGCGGAGCGTGCGTCCCGCGCGCCCTATGCCGCCCAGCGCCCCGCTGTCTCGCATCGTGCCGTCGCGGTCCTTGAGTTGAGCGAAGTCGGGGTCGACCTGGACGGCGCGGGGGTCAGAGGCCACTTGGGCAATCGGCGCTTCCGGGGTGTCGGACAGCCAGACGCGCGGGCCGCCATCGGTCCTCGGGAACGAGTAGTACACCCCGTCCTGGTCGAGCAGCGGCAACGGTTGGGCTCCCGTCAGGTCAGCCATCGTTGGCGTCGGGGGAGCAGCCAGGTCGGGCGTCTTCCCGGTCGCGAACTTCGCCCAGTGATGGAACGGGTCGGTCGCATCCTCAGCGGCGACGAGCGCGTGCTTGATCCACTGCCTCAGCCGCTCCGGGTTCAGGCCCCGCAGCTTCGCCACCTGCTGTATGCGAGCTGCAAACTCAGGCGTCTCCACTTGCGTTCCGGCCCCGTTCTGGAACACCAGATGATCGATCCCAATGTTCCCCCAGCCGCCGCGCTCGTCATCGACGATTTGCAGCCGCGCCAGCTTGCCGCGAAACGGACGCAGATCCCACGACTCGCTGCGCATCTGGTTGGAACGGTGGCCGGTGGCGGTGAGAGCCGCTTTCCCTTCGATCATGAGATTGATGCACGTCTTCCCGACATGCGGTCCGCCGCCGATCAAGAACGCCAGTGAGTCATGCTCGATCTTGAACTCGCGCGATGTCATCGTCCCGACATGATCGTCCCCGCGCCCCCCGTCCCGGATCTGGTGCGAGTTGACGAAGAACTTCCCGTGCGCCTGGACGTTTCCCTGATAATCGCCAATCGTCGCCTGCGTCTGCGGCGACTTGCCGAAGGCATCTCCGGTCAGCTCCCAGCCATCGTAAGTGCCGCCTTCGAAGTCCTCGAAGTCGACGCTGTTGGCAGCTGCGGACTTGGATTCGATCGGAGAGGCGAGTACCTCCCGCACGGCCAGCAAGTAGTGGTTGAGCTGGCTCAGCGTTGGCTGCGAAGCCGCTTGATACGCGAGGGAGATCGGCCCGTCCGCCCGCTCCGCCAAGTCGCGCAGTTGGGTCTGTACGCGCTGGTTTTGAGCCAGCGACTCGAAGGGCCGCTGGGCATAGCTGGTACTCTTGAGGTATCCCGCGAGGGCGTAGTAATCCTTTTGCGAGATCGGGTCGAACTTGTGGTCATGGCAGCGGGCACAGGAGATCGTCAGGCCGAGGAAGGTCTTGCCGTAGACCTCCAGCATGTTGTCGATGCGGTCGGTCTCGTCCTTGCGGATGTCGACCGGGGAATGGACCCACTCACCGAGATACCAGAAGCCGGTGGCGAGAAGGGGAGTGGAGGAGTGGTAAGTGGTGAGTGGTGAGTGGTGAGTGATGGAGGAGATACCTTGAGCGATGTGCGTTGAGTGTTGAGCGTCAGAGGTCTCTCCAGGCCGCAGGCCCTCCTTCACTAACCTCTCACCACTCACCTCTAACCCCTCCGCCACCACCAAGTCCCCGGCCAGGTGCTCGACGACAAATTCGTCATACGGCAGATCGTCGTTCAGCGCACGAATCACGTAGTCGCGGTAGTGCCAGGGGTTGGGAACGTCGGCGTCGAACTCGTGCCCGCGTGACTCGGCGTATCGCGCCAGATCGAGCCAGTGTCGACCCCAGCGCTCGCCGAAGCGCGGCGACGCGAGCAACTCGTCGACGACCCTTTCAAAGGCATCCGGCGACTCATCCGCCACGAATGCGGCCACGGCCTCCGGAGTCGGCGGCAGCCCGATCGTGTCGAAGTACACACGGCGAATCCAGGTCCGCCGGTCTGTCTCGGGAGCGGGGGTGAGCCCCGCCTCTTCGAGCTTCGCCAGCAGGAATCGATCAATCGGCGTGCGTGCCCAGTCGATGTTCTTCACCACCGGAGGGGCCACCCGCTTCAGTGGCTGAAACGACCAGCGCGTCGCCCGCCGGGCAAACTCCTCCGCACTCGCCGGGGCCAGCTTGTCGGGAGCATTCGGACCGGATGCGGGCCACGGAGCCCCCATTTCGATCCACTTCACGAAGACCGCCACCGTCTCCGGCGGCAGCTTCCCGTCCGGCGGCATCTGATACCCATCGGGGTCATACCGCAGGGCCTTGATCAACTCGCTCTCGTCCGGCTTCCCCGGATGAATCGCCGCTCCGGAATCCCCCCCCTTCAGGACAGCCGCTCGCGAATCGAGCCGCAGGTTCCCCTTCTGCTTCGCCGAGCTGTGGCACTTGTGGCAGTGTTCGACGAAGAGTGGCCGGACTTTCTTCTCAAAGAACTCAATTTGCTCGGGAGCGAACGCCGTCTCCTCCGCCCGCACCGTCCCCGCCAGAGCCGTCCCGAGGATCGCTACCACGCTCAGCCAGAGTTTCGCCGATCGATTCGTCATGAGGCTCTCTTCCCGGTCACGTGCGGCCCGTTCCCCAGCGGAACAACAGCCACCGATCAGGATACTTCAATGAGTCGGCTGGGGGCAATCGGGTGGGTCAGTCTTGAGCGAATTGGCGGGGCAGGAAAGTGGTCAGTTCTCAATTGTCAGTTGTTTAAGGAACTGGCCCGAAACACCATCCCGAAAGTCATGA
>JAYTFV010000438.1:0-7440 GCA_043734065.1 Planctomycetota bacterium | reverse complement strand
CGAAAGACCGGCCTTTCGCGGAGCGAAAGGCGACTCTCATCTCTCAAACGGTCCTCACCGCTGTTTTTCAAATGGCGCTGGGGCTTCAACGGAAACATCGACAGACTGCTGAATCGCCAGCAGCGAACGCCATTCCGCTGACACCGCTGCCTGTTGAATCAGATAGCATGGGTGTCTCGCCCATGTGTTTCACGAGGGATTCACGGGCGGGACGCCCGTGCCACGAACTTTTTTCAACAGGCTGACAGGGGATTCCGCGCATGCCCGCCCTCGATCGTTATCGCAAGCAGACGCTCTTCGCTCCTCTGGGGGAAGCGGGGCAGATGCGGCTCTGCCTGGGGAGGGCTCTGGTCGTCGGGTGTGGGGCGCTCGGCTCGGTGATCGCCGAGTCTCTGGTGCGGGCGGGGGTGGGGTTGGTCCGCATCGTGGACCGCGATTTCGTCGAGCTGTCCAACCTCCAGCGGCAGGTCTTGTACGACGAGCGCGATGTCGCCGACCAACTCCCCAAGGCCGAAGCAGCCGCCCGCAAGCTGCGGCTGATGAACAGTGAGGTCGTGGTCGAGCCCGTGGTGGCCGACCTGACGAGTGAGAACATCCGCTCGTTGGTCGAGGGGATGCAGGTGATCTTGGACGGGACCGACAACTTCGAGACGCGGTTCCTCGTGAATGACTTCGCGTTCGAACGCGGCATCCCGTGGGTGCATGGCGGGTGCGTCGGGTGTCATGGACAGGTGATGACCTTCCGACCGGGAAAGACGATCTGCTTTCGTTGCCTGATGGGGGGCGTGCCGGAACCGGGGAGTGGCGAGACATGCGACACAGCGGGCGTGCTAGGACCGGCGGTGAATGTGATCGCCTCGCTGCAGGCACTGGATGCGATCAAGATTCTGGCAGACTTAGCAGAGACGATCGAGCCGGTCCTCACGGTGGTCGATCTGTGGGAGGGGACGTTTCGCCGCTTGCAGGTCGGGGAGCCGCGTGACGAGGGGCGGTGCGCCGGATGCCTGAGCGGGGAGCGACCGTGGCTGCATGGGACGCAGTCGGCGCGATCGGCGGTGCTGTGCGGGCGGAATGCCGTGCAGATCACGCCCCCGCTGCGGATGCAGATCAGCCTGGAAGAACTCGCAGCCCGACTGTTAGCCAGCGGGCGGGTGACTCGCAACCCGTTCCTGGTGAAGCTCGAAGCGGCGGAGTCGGGGTATGTGCTGACGGTGTTCCAAGACGGCCGGGCGATTGTGCATGGCACGGAAGACCCGGGGATCGCGCGGAGCGTGTACGCCCGCTTTGTGGGGATGTAATGGTCGGAGCGGGCGTCGCGATTGTGCGGCGTATTCCGATTTCCAAGAGCCGCCGGACCTGTGGTGCTTTCGCGACAATCCTTACACCACGCACCCAGGATTGAGAGCAGAAAACGGACAACGCTGGAATCGCTGGCGGGGGCATGATAGGGTGAGGCGGTGGGTGTTCATTCCGCTTTCTGAAGCCATACCCCCAGTTGACATGTGCCGTGCGTCGAGCCGTCGATGGCGATCAAGATTACCCTGGACTCATTTCTGGCTGTCATTAAGCGGAGTAACCTGCTCTCGGAGGAGCAGTTGAACTCGGCGCTGGAGAAGTTCCGCGCCTCCACCGAGGCCAATACCGATGCCAAAACGTTCGCTGAATACCTGGTCCGCCAGAAAATCCTGACAGTGTGGCAGGCGGAAAAGGTACTCCAAGGCAAGCACAAGGGGTTCTTCCTGGGGCGGTATCGGCTGTTGTCACTGCTGGGCAAGGGGGGAATGAGTTCGGTGTTCCTGGCCGAGCATACGGTGATGAAGCGGTTCTGCGCCTTGAAGGTGCTGCCCGCGAAACGGGTGCATGATGCGAGCTACCTGGGGCGGTTCCATCGCGAGGCCCAAGCCGTGGCCGCCCTGGATCATCCGAACATCGTGCGGGCCTACGATGTCGACATGGCGGCGGATGCCGGGGTCGATATTCACTTTCTGGCGATGGAGTTTGTGAAGGGCAAGAGCCTGCTGGAACTGGTCCAGGAGAAGGGGCCGGTGCCGATCGCGGACGCTGCCGAATACGTGCGGCAGTCGGCGCATGGGTTGGATCATGCCCACCAGGCGGGTCTCGTCCACCGCGATGTGAAGCCAGGCAACCTGCTCGTGACACCGACCGGAGTCATCAAGGTTCTCGACCTGGGGCTGGCCCGGTTCTTCGACGATGGCGATCACTCGCTGACGGTCCAGCATGACGAAAAAGTCCTGGGCACTGCGGACTACATTTCCCCGGAACAGGCCATCGACAGCCACAAGGTCGACTGTCGCACCGATATCTATAGCTTGGGCTGCACCCTGTATTACCTGCTCTCGGGACACCCGCCCTTCAACAGCGGTTCGCTGGCGCAGCGGCTGATGGCGCATCAGACCAAGCCCGCACCATCGATCTCGAACGAGAGACCGGACATGCCCGCCGGGTTGCAAGCCATCATGGAAAAGATGATGGCCAAAAAGGCGGACGACCGGTATCAGACGGCGCAGGATGTCGCCGACGCCATCGCGAACTGGCAGAAGCCGCCCGCGACCCAGGCCGCTCCCGTCGCTGCGGTGACACCGGTCAAGGCGGTGCCCGCTGCCGTGGCAGCCAAACCGGCGGCAGCGTCCCCTGCGGCAGCCGCTGCCAAACCAGTTGCAGCAGTGGCCAAGGCTCCGGCTGCGAAGAGTAAGCCCACCGCCAGCCCGAGCGTGTCTGGGTCTCGCGGCCCGGCGAAGGTCGCCCCGGCCCCCAAGAAGTCGACTGGCTCGGGAGTCGCTGGCGTCGGGAAAGCAGCCCCGGCCCCGCGCACAGCGGCGCTGGACATCTCTGGCGGGGGCGATGCCGACCTGCTCGGGGATTTCCTCGCGGGCATGTCGAGCGGTGTGAACCTCCCGAGTCCCGCCGAAGTCTCGCCTCCGGTGGAGTTCTCGGGCCTGGATGATTTCTCCAGTCCGGTCGAGATCCCCAGTCCGGTGGATGCCGCCGGTCCCTTGGACTTCGATTTCTCCGCGCTCGACACGCCCACCGCCAACGACTCTCAGACATCGCGCAGCTCGTCCAAGAAACTGGCCCAAGCCGCTGTGGAGACAGCGGATTTTAGTGACTCGCCGACCGGGGAGGTCGTCTCCGCTCCACCACCGGATGAGGAAGTCGCTCTCGATTTCGGGTTGATGGATCAACTGGACCAGGCATTCGACCCGTCACTGCTCGATGTGGGGGGACTGGAGACTCCGGAGACCGACGCGTCAGCGGCTTCCGACGACCTGGGCTCGTTCGATGTCTTGTCTGACATCCATTCGTCCGCTCCGCAGCCGAAACCCTCCAGTGGGATCAGCAAGCCCAAGTCTTCTCCCTCCAAGTCCGCCAAACCGAAGTTCGCGATCCCCGATCTGTCGAAGATCAAGCCGCAGTGGTGGGCCGTGGGCGGGGGCGGCGTGTTGGTGTTGGTGTTGGGCCTGTGCTGGTTCATGTTCCGTGGGGGGGATTCGGGCTCGACGGCGGTTGTTCCTCCCGTGGTGCCCGCCAAGCCTCTGCCCGCGGCGGACCTCGAAGTGATCGAGGTCGGGCCGACCGGACATTTCGCGACGATCCAGGAGGCGCTCGCTTTCCTGCGGAAGAGTTTCCGGCCTCTGAGCACCTTTGAACATCGCACGATCCAGGTCGCGGGGGGTGCCACCTATGCCGAGACGATCAGCATTGTCAGCAACAAACAGAGTCAGTTTCCGAGATACGTGACCCTCCGCTCGAATGGCTCCTCCCCCGCGATCATTCAAGGCAATGGCACCCAGCCTGTGTTCAACATTCAAGACGTCGAGTCGCTGACCATTGAGGGTTTCGTGATCGACGCTCACGACGCCGAGGCCGCCGTGCGGGTGAACGGATTCTCACCGAGTGTGCAGTTGAAGTCCCTGCGGGTACAGAACTTCAAGAAGACGGGAGTCCTGCTGGAAGACGTTTCAGCGCCGATGGGAGAAGACTTCCAGATCGAGGGACTCCGGATTCAAGCCCAGGCTCAGGAGGCCGTCGGCATCCGCTGTCGGGCGGGTACGGGTCAGAACACGGCGCACATACAACTGAAGCATCTGCGGATCGTGGGGCCGCTGAAGTCCGGCATTGAAATCTCCGGGTCTTTCACAAAGTCCCAGCTGACCGAGAGCGTAATCGCGGGCTGCTCCGTGGGTCTCCGATTTGAGGGGGGAACCTTCGACGAGGTGTCACTCATCAATAACACTCTGGCCAAGAACGGTCGCGGGATTGTGTTTTCAAAGCTGCCCACTCCGGAGAGTCGCAACCTCAAAGTGCTGCACACACTGTTCAGCGGGAACACGCAGTCGGATGCGGTCCTGGAAAATGGGGATGTGGCCGGGCTGGCCGAGAAGCTGCTGGCTCCACAAGATGGTCGACACCACAACCGCACGGATCGGAAGGACCCGGATGTGAAGGGAGTCGATCTATTTACCGGAGATGGCCAGCGGGGCGCGACGACGAATTTTGTCTCGAACGCTGCGGACGCTCCGAACTATATGAAACCGATTCTGGAAGTGAAGGTAGGCAACCCCACTGGCGGTGCCAAAGGATACGTCGGAGCCGTGGCTCCGTAGGAGGGTTGAGGGCAGGGCTTCCAAGGTGTGATACACAGGGAATTCGGCTGTCGTGCGACGAACGAGCAGACACCTCAGTCCGCTTTGTCCCGCCAGGGACAGCCGAAAATAGCCCACCGTTTCAACGGTGGGAACAGACGAGTGGCGAGCCCCCAGCCCCGTCAGGGGCGACAGAGATTGACTCGCAACGTGGTGATAGACACCCCACGACCGCAGCCTTCTTCATGATCTTGTACTCATGATCTTGTGATTCCTCTTCTGGCCACCACTGGCTGTTCGCGGTCGAAGTGAAGAGGATCACAAGATCATGACGACAAGATCATGAGGAGGGTTGGCTCATAGGCCCCACGGTTTTTTTGGGGCGAGCTTCTGTCGTCCCTGACGGGACTGGGTGGTTCATTGACCGATGTGATCCCACCGTTGAAGCGGTGGGCTAGTGTCGGGTATCCCTGACGGGACAAAAGCCAGGTTTTCTCTGGGAGAACGGCCACCTGTGAAGCCCTGAGCGTTGGGCGTTGAGCGAAAGTGCGACGCCTCTCCACATCCCACTCTCTGTCGATAAACCATAAACCATAAACCATAAACCATAAACCTCTCCCCCCTGCGTGGCTTTTAAGAAACATCACGCCACCTTCCAAATTGTGAACTACGCTTCGGGACAGGATGTGGTCGGTCCCCTCCACTGCCAGCACTCAGCATTCCGTCGGAACTCAGGTCATGTCAAGGGATATCACCAGCGACGCACCACACGATGTCGTTCGTGTTCAAGAACAGCTGCTCGAAATGCTGCGTTCCGCGGGCAAAGAAGCCCCGCCACCTCGCCGCGAACCGCCCGTGGTCGCTGCGGCCACGGCTGTCGCTACGGTCTCGCCTCCGAAAGCTCCGGTGGCCCAGCCCACTGCGATCAAGCTCACCGGCGCTCCTCCGGCGGAGGGGGAGGACTGCCCCCAGTGTGGATCGGACACCCCGTGGGGACGCTCCAGTTGGTGCCCGGATTGCGGTTACTTCCCCAAGGCGGGCTTTGCAGGCACTGGCATCGTGGAGGAAGATGTCGGCCCCCCCCCGACTCTGTTCTCGGTCATCCCCGCCTGGGTCATGCCCACGCTCGTGGGGGCGATCGGCATCTTGATCGGTTCGATCGTGACGCGACTCGCCTTTCACGATCCATTGCAGCGCTCGCTGGTGGCCATCACCCAGTTGCTGGTCTTCACGGCGCTGGCCTTTGCAGCTCACAGCCGCGCGTCCTTCATCGAGATGAAGAAGGGAAAGAGCTGGATGGCTTTCGTCAATCCGGGCGAGACCTGGGCCAGTATATTGGCCAGGATGCCCTCCACCCGAAGCTTGATTCTCTTGTTAGGTTGCAGCTTTTCCGGGATGGGTTCGTCGTTTCTGATCGGGCTCGATGTGGACATCGTGGCGGAGGCGATCCGCGAAGAAGTCAAGGATAATCCGAAGGTCACATTCTCCGACATCGTGGCGGCCATGACCAAGATGACCTCGAAGGCGTTTGGGGACAAGAAGAAGAACCTGGCGATGTCGGCGTTCGGGAGCCTGATGCAGGCCACGGGGCAGATGTCGGGCGATGCAGGCGGGGCTGCCGGGAGCGATGACCTGGAAGGTTCCATCGGCTCACTCGCGGGTACGGCCAATGTCCTCACGGACAATCCAGGCGGTGGCGGTGGCGGTGGCGGTGGTGGGGGAGAGGGCGGTCTCGAAAGTTCCGTGGGCAACCTGAGTGGAACCGCCAGCGCATTGACAGACAGTGCTTCCTCGGGGAGTTCCGGCGGAAGTTCCGGCGGATCGAGCCGTTCATCCGTGGTCTCGAAGACCATTCCCAAGTCGACGGACACGTCCACTCCCAAGGAGACAACTCCGCCCCCCGAGGATGTCAAACCCACCGAGTCCAAGGCGAAGGGCACCTTCGACTACTGGATCTACGGCTACACCACGAACTCGGATGGCGAACTTCGGTCGCTGCTCCTGGCGACATCCGGAGGTGCTGGGAAACTGCGGTTCTCCCAGAAAATGGGGATCGAAGGGTTCAGTACGGAACAACTCTCGCAGATCACCGAGCAACTCAAACCCTTCCGAGCCAGCAGTGCCGCCGTGACTTCACCCTATGGGGGCAAGTGGGTCAAGCCCGTGGCGAAATGCCGCGTCGAGCACGAGGGCCTGAACGCTGACGAGCGACCGATCAACCCGAAATATCAGAAGATCATTCTGCCGTAGAGCATTGCATCGTGCGGGCCCGAGCTGGCCACTCGACAGAAATTCGAAGCTCGAAACTCGAAACCGGAGATGCACAGCATTGTGCTACTCACATCGCACAGTTGTGCATGCTGTACAGCTTTCGATGGCCTGGAAACCCTCTGTACCCCGAAGGGGTTGCACATCATAGCCCAGGGTCGCGACGTAGGAGCGCACCCTGGGAAACGTGGCTCGGGAACACCAACCCTGAAGGGGCAGGGCTTCCAAGGTGGTCATTCCCGAAGGGAAATCCTGGTTTTTGTCCCGTCAGGGACACCCGACAATAGCCCACCGTTTCAACGGTGGGCCTGAGCCGCAGACGATCCAACCAGTCCCGTCAGGGACGACAGAACCTTCGCCATGGGGCCAGCGTACCCCCATCGAGCGGCATTTTCTGTCGCCCCTGGCGGGGCTGGGGCCTCATGACACGGCTGTTCCCACCGTTGAAACGGTGGGCTTTTTTCGGCTGTCCCTGACGGGACAAAGAGGGTCGCAGTGTCAGTTCGTTCGTCGTATTCCGAGCGAATTCCCTGTGTTTTACACCTTGGAAGCCTTGCCCTGAAAGGGT
>JAYTFV010000437.1:0-7365 GCA_043734065.1 Planctomycetota bacterium | reverse complement strand
CCCCCGGACCGGTCGGCCAGCGGACAGGTCCGGAGGCTGACGCCATCCGGCTCGCCTGTTCGGCGTGCGGCACAGACTCACCCCTGCCCCTCACACTCCATCCACCCAACATCCGTCCGTTTCATCAGGCCAGCCGTGGCCCCCGTCTCCTGAAGGGAGCGTCGAACTCACTTCGCCTTCTTCTGCCCCTTCGCGGGCGGAGCAAATCCGCGCCGCAGCGTGTTCTCGGTGACGTTCACCGGGATCAGGAACTGGAGCAGATAATCCCGGCCACCGGCCTTTGAGCCGACGCCGGACATCTTGAACCCGCCGAACGGCTGCCGCTGCACCAAGGCTCCGGTGATGGGGCGGTTGAGGTACAGGTTCCCGGCTTGCAGCTCTTGTCTTGCGA
The DNA here is from genome assembly GCA_043734065.1 of Planctomycetota bacterium. Classification (GTDB taxonomy): domain Bacteria; phylum Planctomycetota; class Planctomycetia; order Planctomycetales; family Planctomycetaceae; genus TH-plancto1. The sequence continues at coordinate 6,974 of JAYTFV010000437.1, read as the reverse complement.
TGTCGAGGTTCTTCGGGCTGCGGCTGTAGACGCCAGCGGTGAGGGCGTAGTCGGTCTGGTTTGCGTAGTCGACGGCCTCGTCGAAGTCCTTGGCCTTGATCACGCACAGCACGGGGCCGAAGATTTCCTGCTGAGCAATGCGGGCATCATGCGGCACATCGGCGAAGACGTGCGGGGCGGCGAAGTAGCCTTCCTTGGCCAGGGCCTTGATGTCGATAGAGACGATCACTCGGTGCTCCTCGGTCCCCAGCGCGATGTAGTCGTTGATCCGCTTCTGAGCCTGCTCGTCGATGACGGGGCCCAGGACCGTGCCGGGGTCTTCCGCCGGACCGACGATCAGCGCCTCGACTGCCGGTTGCAGCCGCTTGAGGAATGCCTCATAGACCGAACTGTGGACGATCACGCGTGAGCAGGCCGAACACTTTTGCCCGCTGTAGCCGAAGGCACTCTGGATGATCCCCACGACGGCTTCGTCGAGGTCGGCGTCCTCGTCGACGATGATGGCGTTCTTGCCGCCCATCTCGGCGATGACGCGCTTCACCCCCTGCTGCCGGGGATCGGTCTCCGCGGCCAGCTTGTTGATCGACAGTCCCACCGCTCGCGAGCCGGTGAAGGCGATGACATCAACCTCGGGGTGCGAGACCAGCGCCGGGCCGACCTCTTCGCCGACTCCCGGCAGGTAGTTCACCACGCCGTCCGGAATCCCGGCATCCCGCAGAATCTCCATGAACTTGGCGGCAATCACGATCGACTGCTCAGCCGGTTTCATCACCACCGTGTTGCCGCTGACCAGGGCGGCGACCGTCATCCCGCACAGGATGGCCAGCGGAAAATTCCACGGCGCGATGACCACGCACACCCCGCGCGGGCGGTACAGATAAGCATTCTCCTCACCGGGCACATCGCACGGCAGCGGCGAGTCGAGCTCCCGCATCAAGTGGGCGTAGTACATACAGAAGTCGATCGCCTCGGCCACATCGCCATCGGCCTCGGCCCACGACTTGCCGCACTCGTGAACTTCCCACGCGGCCAGAGTCAACCGCTGGTTCCGCATTTCCGCAGCAATGACTTCGAGGTAGTCCGCCCGCTGCGTCGCTGGAGTCCGCGACCACTGCCGCCACGCCCGCCTCGCGGCCTGGACTGCCTGATCCGCATGATCTGGGCTGGCAGAGGCGGAAGTCCCGATGACCTGCTTCTTGTGCGACGGGTTCTTCGAGGTGATCCGGGCGCGGGTGTCGACGGCCTTGCCATTAATGACCAGCGGGTAGTCGTTGCCCAACTGCTCGGCCACGTCATCAATGGCGAGTTGCATCGCCTCCCGATTCTCCGGGACGCTGAAGTCGGTCGGCGGCTCGTTCACGAATTCGGGCAGGGGAGCGGTCATGGCGGTCTCAACAGTCACGGGAGCAGCCTTTCGTTCAGCATCGATCCGGGTGCCGACCTCTTCCGGGTTTCGCAGCAGTTCATCCATCGGCAAATCGCGGTCGTACGCATGCTTGAGGAACGAGTCGTTCGACGTGTTCTCCAGTAGCCGCCGGACCAAGTATGCCATTCCGGGCAGCATCTCCCCGAACGGCGTGTAGATCCGCACGCGATGGCCTCGCTCGGCGAACAACGCCGCCTGCCCCTCGGCCATCCCATACAGCATCTGGATTTCCCAGGCTTCCTTGGGAACACCGAGTTGTTTCGCACACGTCACCGCATGCGCCAGACTCCGCAGGTTGTGACTGGCGATCTGCGGTCGCAGCCAGGCCCGCTCCTCGAAGAGCTGGCGGGTCAGCTTCTCGAAGTTCGCATCCGTCTGCCACTTCTGCTCGAAAACCGGCGTCTTCCAGCCGCGATACCCGGCGTGGATCGTCTCGTAATCCCAGTACGCCCCCTTGACGAGGCGGATCGAAATCGGCGTCCCGCGCTCGGCGACCCACTCGCGGAACTTCAGCAAGTCGGCCTCCGCATCGGCGAGGTACGCCTGGATCACGATGCCGACATCGGACCAGTCGCGGAACTCGTCCTCCATCAGCACTTCGCGGAAGATCTGCTGCGTGAGCCCCTTATACGACGCTTGCTCCATGTCGACATGGACGTACGCATCATGGTCGCGAGCGGCCTGCAGGATCGGTCGCAACCGGGCCTTGACCGCGTTGGAACTGCGGACCGGGTCGATCGGCTTGAACTGGCTGTAGAGAGCGGAGAGTTTGAGCGACACCTGGCAGCGGGGCAGGAAGCCCGACTCGTCGCGGTCGAGGTGATCGTTCTCGGGCCACTTCTCCGTTTGCGGGGCGAGTGTCGTAATGAGGTCGAGGTACTGCTTCTGGTAGGCTTCGGCCTCCGGCTCGCTGATCACCGCCTCGCCCAGCAGGTCGAGCGTGAACGCCAGCCCAGCCCGCCTGAGCCGGTTGACGCTCTGGTACACTTGCTCCGCGTTGTTCCCCGCGATGAACCGTTCCGCCATCTTGCGGACATTGTTGCGGGCGTTGACGGCCAGGGCCTTGCCCAGCAAAGAATCCGCATCGCCGACTTCCAGAGCCAGCCGGGCGGCCAGCGGCAGGTGCGACTGCACGTCCTCGAAGTATTCCTGCAAGTGCCGGGCGATCGACTCGCTCGACTTCAACGTCGGCAAGACATCGACGAACCGGAACATCTGCACCTTGACCGTCGGGTCCGACATCGCCCATTCGAGCAGATGATCCAGCCACCAACGGCGGTCAAAGATCGTCGGTCGCCGGTCATCCAGCGCCGTCCACAGCTCCCGCCCCAATTGGAGCGTCTCCGCATCGAGCGAAGCCGGTAAGGATTTCGTTGCTTTCCGTGCCACTGTGTCTCGCGTCCATGTGTCAGGTCCAACGTCGGGCCGGGTAGTTTAGATGAAACGAGGGGCGTTGTCGTGTCCGATGGAGGACGTTGGAGTTCAGCCTTTAGCCTGCCCTGTGGCCTGGAGCGTGACACCGCGAGCGCAGGAGCAGACTTCCGAAGTCTGACGAGACTTCGGAAGTCTGGGCTCTTTGCTCGCGTGTTACTTGCGAACCAATGTTTCGTGTGCCCGCAACTCCTCCACCTTCGCCCGCAAGTCGGCATGGGAGTGCTCAAAGGCTGCGATCTCGGCGAAAAAAGTGTCAGCCTCGCGCATCAGCATGCGACGGTCGTCCGTCTGAGAAAAGGAATGACCGATCCGCGTCAGCGCGGGACCGACGCGATCGCGAAGCGTATTCAGCAATACCATCGCCGACTGCTCCCCCTCCTTGACGATGCGGTGAACTTCCGTGCGGTCTTCGTACTGCTCCTGGGGACTGAGCTGGCGGTGCTTCTCGACGGCGACCCGCTGGTTCAATTCGTCCATGTTGACGAGGCGACCGAACGGATTCACAGCCTTCTTTTTCTCCTCCAGGAGTGCATAAGACTTCTCGAGTCCGCGCTTGGCACGTTCGAACTTGGGATCGATCTCCAGGGCCTTGTGAAATTGAAACTGGGCCTGCTGGATGTTGCCCATCTCCAGATACAGATTGGCCAGATTCTGGATCGCCTCGACCATCTTGGGATCGACCTTGAGGGCCTCCTTGTACGCCGAGACCGCCAGATGCGGCTGATTGAGCCCCTTTTGAGCGATCGCCAAATTGTAGTAGGCCGCCGGGTTTTTTCGGTCGCGCGAGACGGCCAGCCGCAACGTCTTGGCGGCCGCCTGAAAGTCCCCCATCCGATTCTGGACCGCTCCCAGATTGATGATCGGATCGATGCGACGCGGGTCGTATTGCGACGCCTTCTGGAAGAACGCGGCGGCCTTGGCATAGTCTTTGCGGGCAAAGTAGATCGCAGCCAGGCTCTCGTGCGCCGCCACATGCCGACTGTTCTCCTTCAGAGCCTGCTCGAACATCGCGAACGCCTCGTCGACCTTGCGTGCCTTGAGCAGCGCCTTCCCCTGTTCGCAGAGCAGATCAGCCTGGGACGGAGCAGCCATCGTGCAGCCTTGGTTCGATGAGGGACAAGTCGGGTGAATTGCCAGGTCAGATCACGTGGCCTTGATGAATCGAGTATATCCCGAACCGGAAAACCTGAGAACGCCGATTCGAAGGTCCGCGATGGCGGCGTTGAGGGTTGAGCATTGAGCGGAAGAACCCTCACCGCTCACAAAGACTTTCGAAGTCTCCGAGACTTCGGATGTCTGCGAATGCCGCTTACGGCTTCTCGACGGGCTTCTTCTGTGCCGGAACCGCTGCCAGCTCCGTCAGCTTCACGGCCCGAATGGCCCCGGTGGTCCTATACGTCGAGAACCCCAGCGGCTTGTTGAGTTCGACCTCGATGCGGATGCCGACTTTCTTGTCGGTGTAGTCGACATCGACGACCTGCTTCTCATTGATCCAGGTCTCGATCTTGGTCTTTGTCACCCGCACGCGGACCTTGTACCACTTCCCCTTTTCAAACTCTTGAAAGCCTGTCGTCTGGTTTTCAATCGCCGAGTACCCGTCCAGGGTCGAGAGTCCGGTGACTCCGCCACCCCAGCCACCCAGCACAAATGAGCAACTGTCTTTTTGAACGGGGAACGTAATCGTGCCGAAGAAGTCGGTGCCCTCGATCCGCTGGGCTTCGAAAGTGAGTTCGTAGTCGACCTTCGGCAGTGCTTCGCCGTCCCAGGTGACGCCGCTCATCGGTTCGCCCGTGCCGATGACGATCTGGCCGTCCTTAATGGAGACCTTGCCCTCGCCGCCGAACTCGGGGGCCTTCCAGTTCTTGAGGGTCTTGCCGTCGAAGAGTTCGGTGACTTTGCCTGCGGGTTTATCGGCGGGCTTCGCGGCAGGAGCAGGTTCCGTGGCGGGTTTGTCTTCAGCCTCGCCGCTCCCCCCAAAAATCAGTCCAAAAACGAGGAGCCCAGCGATAAGGCACCATTCAGGCCAGCGAGCGCGGTTCAGCATGATCGGATTTCCTTGTGGAGATGACGGAATTCAGGAGTAGCTACCTTCGCCAGAAGGTGGGCGAATTGTCTCGGCATGGCCCCTGCCATGCGACCTCAGCGAGGGGCTGTCTCATTCATCCGAGCGCGAATTCAGGCAGCCCACGTTCTGGCGAACGTAGCTACGGAACCTACTCCGATCGATCGTCGTCGGGTTCCGGCTTCCGCGGCGGAGCCCCAGGGGCGCTGACCACTGTCAGGATGTCCAACGCGTCGACCAGCACCCGGCGGTTATCTTCATAACCGACGAGGACCTTCTTGGCCAGGATCTCCTGGGCCAGCACCTTCCCCTTGCCGTCCTTGGTGACCACGAACTTCCCCACCCCCGGCAGTTCGCGCTTGTACTCCTCGTACGTGTCGTACTCGTACCGCAAGCAGCACTTCAACCGACCGCAACGTCCAGAGAGCTTGTTCGGGTCGAGGCTCGCCTTCTGAATCTTGGCCATCTTCATCGACACCGGCGGCATCTCGGTCAGATGGGTATTGCAGCACACCGGCTTGCCGCAGTCGCCATAATCGGCCAGGACTTTCGCCTCATCCCGGATGCCGATCTGCTTCATCTCGATCCGCATGTTAAAGAACTGAGCCATCGCTTTGACCAGCTCGCGGAAATCGATGCGGGCCTCCGACGTGTAGAAAAACGTGATCCGCTCCCCGCCCAGTAGCATCTCGGAATCGATCAACTGCATCGCCAGGTTCTGCTCGGCGATGATGCGGCGGGCTTGCAGGTAGGCGTCCTGCTCCTGCTTCCACTGGGTTTCTTTTTTGAGTTCGTCTTGCGGGGTGACGAGGTTCTGAATCTTGCCCGCCATATCCTTGCCGCCGAGGTACTCCTTCGTGCGGTCGGTGGCCTCGCACAGGACTTCGCCCCATTCGATGCCACGGGGGCTGCGGATCACGACCTGGTCGCCGCGCTGGTACTCCTCGTCACTCCCGCGCGTGCCGAACTCTGCGACATTGCGCAGCGTGCCGTAGCGGACCACATAGCGGCGGGTTGGCATGAGGAGCCTTCCAGGACGGAGGAGTTCTTCCCTGAGACAGAGTCGCACAGGCAGTGTACACGGTCGCTGTTTGTCGAACCATTGTGGTACGACGCTCCGCGTCGTCACTCACGATGCGGAGCGTCGTGCCACATTCCGATCTGCTCCGTTGTCTAAATCCGGGTACTGCCGGAATTGCCGGACTAGGGACGGCGGGCCGCACTTCATCTTGTGGCTCAGACCGCTTCCGACATAACCTCTCGCGGGAATCCCTGCCTCACCTCTGCATTCGCAGACGCCATCTCCTTCCCCCAACCACTCTCATCGAGGCCCAAATGCCCCTCCGGCATTGGCATGCCGATCTGCTTCTGGTCTGGACCTGTGTCCTAGTCCTGGGGAGCGGCTGCGCGTCGACACCGCTGGGCCGACGGTTCGCCCGAGGGGAACGCGAGCCGGTCATCTCGGAGAAATCCCACGCGGTCAGCCACGAAAAGCCGGACGATGACTCCGACGAGAACTCCCCGAAACCACCCGCCAAGTCGCCCGTGCGCGCCCGTCCCCCGGCCATCGCCGACGGGACACCCGCCAAGCCACGAGCCATCGATCCGGCCACTCAGTTGCTGGTCGACACCGAGTTGAAAGACCTGCCCTCCGAGGAGCGGAAGGTCTGGAAGAGCTACCTGGCCTCCGTCGAACCGGCCCGCATCCCTCACATCTTGCAGGCCCGGTCGCAGGGGATCATCCCGCCCGAGGTCACCGCAGCGGCAGAAACTGCCGATTCCAAAGAGAAGCTGCCGACACGGAGAATCACTCACCGCAAACCGTCTCCTTCCAAAACCAGCCAGCCACTCCCGGAACCGGACGAATCGCGTTCCGATCTGCAGCAGACCGCGGGGGATGAGGTCGCCTCGCCGGTGGACTCCACAATCCAGATTGCTCTGGAAGAGCACTCCTCCCACGACCCCGTCACCCCCCCGCCAGCCCACGAAAGACACGGTCTCGACGCCATCAAGATCTGGCCCCAAGGCAAACGCGGGGAACGTTCCTTCACC
>JAYTFV010000436.1:0-22598 GCA_043734065.1 Planctomycetota bacterium | reverse complement strand
AGAACCCCGACAAGTGCTGCGAGACCGACTCCTCTTGGGCAACGCCAAAGACTGACAGGGGTTAGGACGGCGACAGTGCCATTCAGACCTGACCCCTTTATCTTTCCCCCTTTATCTTTCCCTTTATCTTTCCCTTTATCTTTCCCCCTTTATCTTTCCCATTGACTCCAGTGCCAACGACGCAACGCTGGCTGGTGGATTTAACGCAGGAGCAGTTGGGGCTCTCACGGGGGGGGCATTGCAGGTCGTGGGCTCGAAGCTCGGAGCTGCATTCAAACGACTGCGCGGGGCACCGCCTGATCTCGCACCTAACGTTCCAGTAAAGCCTACTGCAGTCGAAGCGCTGGCTGACTCCTATCGAGACTTGCCGAACTCCCAACGCCCAGCTACAGTTGCAGAACTTAGTACGGCGGCAGATTCTTTTGGGGGACGCTCTGGATTTTCAGGACAAACACATCCTGTCGTGCAACAAATCCTTGACAATATACCGCCAGCCAAACAAGCTACTTGGCAAGGAAACTGTGCGGAAGTGGATGCGATCAGCCAAGCGCTCCGGGCTGCCGAAGCTCGCACTGGTCAACCAATCACGACTATCGAACAGGCCCGGCAAGCTCTTTCTGGGTCTACGATGCAAACGGCGAAAGTTCGGCCTCCGAATTCTCCAAATGCTGCTCAAAACGGAACTCCAATCCCACCATGCTCATCCTGCCAACCACTCTTGGATGCTCTTGGCATCCCCTACCGATAGGAGGGTTTCGCATGATGTCGCCAGAACTTGAAACTATCTTGCGTGCAGCTGGTTGGAATCCGGATCGTAGCGTTTCTATCTCGAAGTGGATCGAAACGCTCAGGTCACATGGCTTCAGCGTCGTGCCAGAAGCCGAAGTCATTCTTCGAGGGTTTGGAGGGTTGAAGGTTGAGCCAGCAAGGACGCCAGCAGATAAGTACGCACCTGGCGTTGTAATCTTTAATCCATTGCTAGCAGCCGAGCTTGATCGTGTGACAGACTGGCAGGAATACCTTGGAATGGTTTTGACGCCGATAGGGGAAGTCGCCGGACAGGCTTGCTTATTGATTGCAGAAGATGGGTCGGTTTATACGTCGTGGGATCGCTTTCTTTGGAAAAACGGTGCTTCTCTGTCTGATTCGTTGGAGAATACACTTGTTTTCGGACGCCAACGCCCTGTCGAAGTGTTTCGAGGGGAATCAAAGTGAGGAAAGAAAAGGGAAAGAAAAGGGGTCAGGTCTCTTTGTTTACTCCCAAATAGCCAATCAATGAGACCTGACCCCTTTTACTCTGCACGCGCGATCTTCCCCATAACCAGCATCCCCCGGAGACGTTGGGGGGCAATTGAGGCGTGTATCGATGTCCCAAGAACTCCCCGATCTCAGCGGCTACTCGATCTCAGCCCTTCTCGACATGGGCGTGGACGAGAGGACTTTTTGCCCCTGGTTCAAGTTCGCTGCCCTTACACAGCTTCTCACGCTACGAGTGGTTGGGTTGGTCCACATGAGTTGTTCGCGGGCATGGAGAGTGAGGTTTGCTGGTGATTCAAACGTACTGGAGATCTCGAACGAGAGACGAAAGCTGACCCCCGAGGATCTCTCGGGGTATGCCTGGAACGAGCCATCGCCGGAGTTGATCCCGGAACTGGTGGTGATCCACATTGAAGGTGGCCTGATTATTACCGTGATCTGCGATTCCTTCGAGGTGGCACTCGAACCGTTGAGCCGACAGTACCCGCACATGATCTGATGGTCGGTCGCCTCCGCGGGATGAGAAAAGTCTGCACACACTCCGTGAGGCAAATCCCTGACGGGTTGTTCACTACTAGGTGGTGAGGAAGAAACAAAGGTGTCATGAACCGTAAAATGACGTTCCTCTCCAGACTCGCATCGTCCGCCAATCGCGGTTTGCTGACATCGCCCAGCGGCGCGTTCAGCGGGTCGACGCATACCAAGGATTGGGACGACTGGGACTACAACTACTCGAGTCAAAGAAAAGGGGTCAGGTCTGAATGGCACTGTCGCCGCCACATCCTTTCGGCAGGGTGGCACTGTCAACAGAAGGAACACTGTCGAATGAGGGGTGATGTTGGGTGCCACTGGCGGTCGCTTTGGGCCGCCAGTGTGGGGTGGACGTGGAACTGCCATTCGCACTGGCGAGTCAAAGCCCTCGCCAGTGGCACCCGGCGGCAACAATTGAACTAATTATGTTTCTCCACACATTCATGAAGTCGGTTGACGGCATAGACATGTCGATGGTGGTGGAAAATCGCCCGTCCAGCAGAGGGACAATTAGTATTTTCAGCATGATCGTCTCTCCGCGTCGCGTGGCGCGAATCTGTAATCCGCCGTCATTCAGTACGCAGTCTGCCTGGCCACAGTTATTATTCGATAGTGTTTCCAATTCTGTATAAAAGTCAACGAGGAATTCGGCATCTTCAATGACGGGTATTCGGTATTCACCAAACGGCAAAGGAAGCACAAGCCAATTCAGTCCTGACGCCGTAAGACAACGGGAAATTGCTTCGGATGACACGATCTCAATAGGTGACTCTTCTTTACGTGGCAAGTGCCATGCAAAGGCAATGAGCAATGTGTCAGACTTTTGATCATTGTACTTCATGGAACAATCACATGTTCTGGGCGGGGTGGCCCAGACGCTGCTTTGAGCGTCTGGGTTGTGCAACGACAAGAGGTTACAGAGGGCATGCTCGCCTTTCCATCCCTCTTGTTCCTGCGTCACCCAGACATCCAAAGCGATGTCTGGGCGACCCCGCCAAGAAAGGGATGATAGGGTTCAGGTCTCTTGAATTGGGGTTTCAGGGTCAACAAAGAGACCTCCCCCCTTTATTGCTCCCCCCTTTATTGCTCCCCTTTATTGCTTCCTGCCTTTACCTTTGACCCCTTTACCTCCGCCTGCCCCTCCAACCCGCCTCATCGCGACTGGAAAACTTAACGGGGAACTACCACGGTATCAGTTAGAAGCCCAGAAACCTGTGACCACAGTCTGGCATGGCCGACAAGATGAAGTTCACGTTGAACTAAAGAGATGTTGTCACGAGAAACCTGACCACCAAGGACAAGCGGCGTGGTCCAGTGAAGGTGCATTTCCAGCGATACAGCACCATATTGCTTTGCAACGGTCAGGGAGCCATCTGAGTAGAAGTCAATCCAGTCGATCCCGCTCTCCAGCGCCGTCCTTAGAAGTTCGCATGGTCCAACGAGGAGATCAAAGCATTCCCCGTTCTCGTGGTTCCAGAGCAGTGCGTTGTCACATCCGTTTGCCAGTATCAACTGGTTTCCAAATACATCCTCTCCGAAACTGAATAGGCCGGATGGGAGAAATGGTTGCCAATAAGACTTCCATGAGCTTCCGACATTCCAGCCAGAAATGCCGCCTAGAGGCCACGAATTGGAAAAGAACCTCCAGATGCCGTCGGATACGGAGGTTCCTCCAACCGCCTGTGGAAAGGCGGCTGGAGGAGCCGTCCCGCCCGCCAAAAGTTCATCAAGGCGAACAAGATGTTGCAAGGATAGCGGCGTCATCAATTACTCCCTGGTGGTCGTGGTATGATTCGGATTTCCGTTCCGTATGGTAGCTGGTTCACCTGCCTATTGATGATGTTGTGGCCGTTCTGGTGGGCGGGGTCGAATTGCCACGACCCGTTCGTGCGTCCATTGTCCACACCATTCAATCCGAGCGGTTGGTTGTGATGTCCAATTCCACATGCTGGACGTGGCCCCGCAACACCCTCAAGCTCGGGGATGAAAGTCGAGGAACGCCGGGTGCCACTGTCGGCTGAGTCCCGACCTCCGAATGAGGGGTGATTGGGGGTGCCACTGGCGGTCGCTTTGGGCCGCCAGTGTTTTCGAGTGTAAACCGTCTCTCTCTCGATGTTGCCGGTCTCCCCACACTGGCGAGTCAAAGCCCTCGCCAGTGGCACCCAACGCCTCTTCCAAATGCTCAGGGATACGATACCGGCCCGATCAGCCGTTGGGTTGCAGCATCAATCATGACTCCGAGCTGGTCGCCACCACGCCGGAGTGTTGAATGGGGAAGTGACAAAGTGATTCGCTCAAATCCCGCTGCGAGCCTGCCGGAGATGCAGGAGCCGGTTCACCAAGAAGCCGGGCAGCGCGGCCAGCACGCGGTACAGCGCGGGGACGTGGTGAACTTTCGCAAGATATTCCCGCACTTCGCGGGTTCGTCTCTGATGGAGCAGACATTTGGCTCGCGTGAGATGCAGTTGTTCGATCTGCTCCCGGTAACGGCTGCCATGTTTGTTCAAGAACTGTGGATCGCTGCCCCACACTCGCGGCAGAATTGCGAGCAATGTACTGGCTCGCACCATCGCGTTCGCATCCGTCAATCGCGGACCGGCGTGTCCCCACTGCCAGGCGGTTTCGCAGTCCATATAGGCCCCCAGCCCTTTTCCCGCGAGTCTCCCAAAACACTCCCAGTCTTCAAAAGTCGCCGTGTCCTCGGCATACCGCAACGCTTCGCCAGCCTCTTCCCGGCGGACGACCACCGTGTACGTGGCCACATAGGGGGCCAGCATCTGGTGAAAATACAGGTCGCCCACATGCACGGGAAAATCCGCTTGTCCCGGGGGCAGGGCGCCCAGACAGGAGAACGGCACGCTCGGCCCCAAGATCTCGGTCCACGGGCGATGGTCTTCGTGCCAGGTGATCAGTTGGCGACGCAACTCCGCTCCGGAATCGAGACGGACTCCGAAGTCGCTGAAACAGTACAGTACGTCGGGTCGCCCGGCCATCAGTTGTCGCTGCATCTGCAACTTGTGAGGGAACCACTCATCGTCCGAGTCGAGAAAGGCGACCAACGGATTTCGAGCCGCCCGAATTCCCGCGTTCCGGGTTTTCCCAGCCCCTCCATGCGGCATCGGGAGATAACGAATGCGGTCCAGAAACGGCGCGAGAATCTCTGCGGTGTTGTCGGTGGACGCATCGTCCACGACGATCACCTCGTCCCCATCCTGAATGTTTTCCAAGACGGAGCGAACCGCGCGCACAATCAGATGGGCTCGGTTATAGGTGGGAATCACCACGCTCACCGCAAGCGGTGGGGCGGTGTTCTCACTGATTGACGGCTGGCTGGAATCGAGTGTCATGAGTTCCTCTACCGAGTGGGCCACGACAGGGGAAAGCACAAATTGGACCGCCCGAAAAATTGGCGCTCGCTTTTTGAGAACAACGTGATAACAAGATAATTTGAAAGCACTTGCGTGATGGTGTCCTTCAACAGCTTGCCATGGGGACCGTCGCCAAATCGCCACAACAGGCCGACCCGTCGTGGCAAAATGAGCACATCCCAAATTCCGCGGAAAACCGGACGGGATGTCGCATCTCGGCTGGGCAAAGGCCAACAGAATTCAGTCGGTCTTCCGATTGTTCACCCATCGGCGGGATGGCACAGGTTGCCACTTTGGGCTGCCTGTGTGCCTTGGCACCAGAGGGGGAGCGGAATAAGGTGGGATAACGGTGTCAGCGGGATAAAGGTGGCAGGAACCATTATTCCCTCTGAATGGTATCAAAACAGATAGAAGCGCGAGTGTCAGTACCCACATTTTCACCACTATAGCGATGTTGCTTGAACGAAGGGATCATAACCTCGGCCGACCACCTTTGTCGAGTCAATCTGGGATCGAAACAGCTTCAATCGGCCGCATTAATGTTCCTGATACCTTTGTTTGATACCTTTGTTTCCCCCCCCCCTTTTTCCCCTTCGGTTGCGGCTGTGCCGCGATGGGGAGAACATCCTTGACGCCCATGTGTATTACTGTTGCAATGCACTCGGTGATCGGTCCCGGAGTTGAACTTGCCGAGAATTCTGGCGAGAACATGTTGATCCGTGGCTGCCTACGGAACGTATGTAGTCTCGCACAGTCGCGGTCTCCGGCGGTCACAATCACGATTCCCTCTCAATCCCCCACCTCACAGAGGCACATGATGAGTAAGCTCAGTTGGCTGGCGTTCACTTTCGCCATCGCGTTTGGATTCACAGTACGGGCTGCGGACTCGCCGCTGAGTCAGATCTCGGACAAGGCGGATGTGGTCATTCGCATTCGGGCCTTTGATGCCACGGTGACGAAGGTGGCCGCGCTCGTGAACGCGGTGCAGCCCGGTTTCGGGGACATGGTGTCGCAGAATGCGACGCTGTTTGGCCCGGTGATCTCCAACCCGGGTCTGACCGGGGTGGACCGCACCAAGGACTTCTATCTGGTGCTGTTCACGCGGGAAGTCGGCGAGCCGAAAGCCGTGTTTGTCATCCCGACCACCAATGGACCGGCCTTGCAGAAGGCCCTGCCCGAGAACTTCGAGTCACAGGTCCGAGAAAACTGGGTCTTCTACGCCGACAAGGATCACGGCGTCCCCGAGGCGGCCTCAGCTGCGGCCTCGCTGGCCACACTGCTGTCCAAATCGAAGGCCAGCGCGGTTTTCGAGAACTCCGACATCGGGCTGCATATCAACGTGGCCCATATCGCCGATGTCTATGACGCCAAGATTCAGGAGGGGCGGCAGCAGTTTGAAGCGGGGATTCAGCAGGGCCTCCACACCCCCGGCGTCGAGAACTCGGAAGCGGTAGTCGAGATGTTCAAGATGTATGCGGATCTGGCCTTCAAGCTGCTCGATGAGACGGAAACCCTGACGATCGGCGTGACGGCCACGGAGGCGGGTCTGGAGATCGAGGACTACATCGACTTCACCCCCGACAGCGAGATCGCCAGCTTCCTCAAGCAGCAGCCGACCTCCAAGTTCGGGGCCTTGTCCAAACTCGGAGCCGGGATGCCGTTGTATGTGGGAGTCAGCGCGGATTTCTCCAGCCTGGGCGAGTGGGCGACGAAGTTTACCGCCTCACTCTTTAAGGACGAAGCTGCACAGAAAGCGATGCAGGAGTACCTCACGACCATCGAGAAGATCAAGTTGACATCGGCTGTGGTCTCGTACGATCTGGCCAGCGGCACGAACGGGTTGCTCCGGGCTTCGAGCTTGATGGAGACCAAGTCGGCAGCCGACTTGATCGCCTCGGCACGGAAGATGGCGGCGGCGACTCCGTCGATCAAGATTGGTGGCCTGACTCAGGAGACCAAACTGGAGAAAGACGCCGAAACGATCGGCACCCGGAAAATCGACGTCATGACCGTCAATCAGGTCAGCGATCCCAGCCAACCCGGTGCCGCGATGCAGGCGATGATCCGGGGCGTCCTGTTCGGGCCGAAGGGGATGCAGTCGCGCATGACAGCTCTGAATGATGGATTGCTTCAAGTGCAGGGCGGCGGGAAGGAGGCGATGGAAGCGGCCGTGAAGGCGTACGATGCGAACGCCAATTCCCTCAGCGAAGCCCGTCAAGGACTGGCCGCAGAGTCCCACGTGCTGATGCTGTTCGACCTGCCGGGGATGGTCAGCCAGGGGCTGCTCGCCGCGACGACCATCAACATCCCCGGCCTCCCTGTTCCGTTCCAGCGAGCCGCCGTGGAAGACCTGCAAATCGGTCGCAGCTACACCGCCATGACCGCTGTCGGGGAAGTGCATGCCGTGCGGATCAAGACGAAGGTTCCCGTCGAGCAGTTCCAGGGAGTGCTGAAGCTGGTCGGGTTCGTGCAGAGCCTGCGCGGCGGGCGGTAGTCGTGAAGTCGGACGGGCCCCCTTGGCCCGTCCTGTTTCATTGGATGGGCCACGATGACCGGCTTGCGGTATGCGCGTCGCCGGGTGCCGGGTGCCATCTGGCGGTCGCGGGGACCGCCAGTGTCTTGGAAGGAAAACACAGGTGACAAGAATTGTTTCCGGTCAAAGCCCGGGAGAATTGTCAAAGAAATGTTCTGACACCATTGCATTTCCCACAACTTTGTATTTCCCTCGATGCCACGCCAGTGGCGAAGAAATCTCCGATGTGGGTCAACTCGCTGGATAGATGGTTTTCAAACACAGCGGATCAAGGGGGCGTGAAAACGCTCCGTGGGTGGCTGGAAAATGTTCCCTCCGCTTGGTATTAAGTGGCCTGTGATGGGTCTGGTGCAGCGTCCTTTCGGAGGCGCGGGGGCACATCAATCGAGTTTCGAGTACCCCAGGAGTCTCTTGCGATGTCGTTCCACGTTGGTGAAGCCCTTTGCGGCGATGGCAATGAAATTGCTCACATTGATCTGCTCATCGGTGACAAGAACGGTCCCGTCGGCACCGCGTTTGCCAGTGCCCTCGCCACTCAATCGCACGGTCACTCGAACCTGCTGGCCGTGCTCGCCCCGAATGTCGGCGTGAAGCCCGTCACCGTCATGATTACCAAGGTCACTATCAAGGGAGCCAAGCAGGCTGTCCAGATGTTCGGACCCGCCCAGTACGCCGTGGCCAAGGCCGTCGCCGACAGCGTCGCAGCCGGGGTCATCCCGAAGGACCAGGCCGAGACGTTGTGCATCGTGTGCGGCGTGTTCATTCACTGGGAAGCGGCCGACGACAAGAAGATCTTCCAGTACAACTACGACGCCACCAAGCTGGCGATTTCTCGGGCGATGAAGAACGAGCCCAGCGTCACCGAAATGCTGGCCAAGAAGGACACGGCCAAGCACCCGTTCTCGGGTGTGTGAGGCCGTTTTCTGGTGAACGTCAACGAAAGCCCGGTGGCCGCAAGGTCGCTGGGCTGTTCGTTTGTAGCAGAAGTTGTAAGACTTCTGCTTGCTGACAAGCGATTTCCTTGGCGATCTGCGGAAATTCGGTGTTCGGCAGAATTCTTACGAATTCTGCTACGTCTGCAGCTCCCACCGGTTGCTTGACCCCCACGTTCCGCACCGGTACACTCCTCGACTTCCCAAAAATCGGGTCCCGAGTGGGCACCGAGTTCCAGACAGAGAGCGTCTGACGCCATGCCGACCATCAATCAGCTCGTCCGCAAGCCGCGGAAGAAGCAATCGACCAAGACCAAAACCCCGTTGCTTGAGGGCTGTCCTCAGAAGCGGGGCGTGTGCCTGCAAGTGCGGACGATGACTCCGAAGAAGCCGAACTCGGCCCTTCGCAAGATCGCCCGCGTCCGCTTGTCGAATGGCAAGGAACTGACGGCCTACATCCCCGGTGAAGGCCACAACCTTCAGGAACACAGCATCGTCCTCGTGCGTGGGGGCCGCGTCCGCGACCTTCCCGGTGTGCGGTACAAGATCATCCGCGGCGTACTCGACACCCTCGGTGTCACCGCCCGTAAGCAGGCCCGTTCCCGGTACGGGGCCAAGCGTCCCAAGGCCAAGTAAGGCCAGTATTTGTCGTCTTTCGCTCCGCGAAAGGACGCCCTTTCGCAGAGCGAAAGGCGACTCTCTCACAGCAGCCTTCAGCAGATTTCGTGTCTCGGAAACCCAAATGGCCAAGAACTTTACCGCCAGTGAAGATCAGCTGCAGCCCGACGCCAAGTACGGTTCGCTGCTCGTGTCGAAGTTCGTCAACTGCATGATGAAAGACGGCAAGAAGTCGGTCGCCCTTCGCGTCTTCTATGATGCCCTGGAAATCATCAAGAAGAAGCTGCCGGAGGCCAGCGAACTGGAGGTCTTCCAGCACGCGGTCGACAACGTCAAGCCCTCGATCGAAGTTCGGTCCAAGCGCGTCGGCGGGGCGACCTACCAGGTGCCAACACCGGTCGGCACCCGTCGTCAGCGGGCACTGGCCATCCGCTGGATCCTCGAAGCCTGTCGCGGTCGCAAGGGACGCGGCATTGCCGCTTCGCTCTCCGAAGAGTTCATGGCCGCCTATAAGCGGGAAGGGGCGGCCATGACCAAGCGAGAAAACGTCCACAAGATGGCCGACGCCAACAAGGCCTTCGCCCACTTCGCGTGGTAATCGGCCAGTCGCTCGCGACTGCCGGGTGGCTCCCCAAGGGTCACAGCGAGAATAGACACTCAATTCCAACAGGAGGCTTCCGGCAACGGGAGCCTCCTGTTGCTTTTGGAAGTGTTCTGTTTTCAGTCATCAGTTGTCAGTGAAAGCCCAGGGGTTACAACCCCTGGGCTTGGTCGATCAACCACTAACCATAAACCATAAACCCTCCCCCACCATGTCCACCATCGCGACCCCGATCGACAAGATTCGTAACATCGGCATCGTCGCGCACATCGATGCGGGCAAGACTACGACCACCGAACGCATCCTGTACTACACCGGCGAATCCCACAAAATGGGTAACGTCGACGACGGCACAGCCACCACCGACTTCGACCCCGAAGAGGCCCAGCGCGGCATCACCATCTACTCGGCGGCCATCTCCTGCCGCTGGAAAGAGTGCTTCATCAACCTGATCGACACGCCCGGACATGTCGACTTCACTGCGGAAGTTGAGCGGAGTTTGCGCGTGCTGGATGGGGCCTGCGTGGTCTTCAGTGCGGTCGAGGGCGTCGAGGCCCAGAGCGAAACCGTCTGGCGGCAGGCCACCAAGTACAACGTCCCTCGCATCTGTTTTATCAACAAGATGGACCGCATCGGGGCCAGCTTCGAACGCACGCTAGGGCAGATGCAGCGCCGCCTGCGGGCCGAGCCGGTGCCGCTGTTCATCCCGATGGGGGCGAGTACGACCTTCAAGGGGATCATCGACCTGATTGACCGCAAGGCGATGTACTTCGACGAGGCGTCCCTGGGCACCAAGATCAAAATCACCGACATCCCGGAGGAGTTCCAAGCCGTCGCCGAGGAGTGGCGGGCCAAGCTGATCGAGGCGGTCGCCGTTCTCGATGACACCGCCATGCAGGCGTACTTGGACACCGGCGACCTCCCCATCGAGATGATCCACACGCTGCTCCGCCAAGCCACGCTGCAAGGCAAAATCCAGCCGACCTTCTGCGGCACGTCGCTGCATTACTGCGGAGTCCAGCCGTTATTGGATGGCGTGAATCGCTACCTCCCCAGCCCGCTCGACCGCCCTCCCGTCGAAGGCGATAACCCGACCGCCCGCAAGCAGGACGAGCTGCGCGTGACCCGCAAGCCCGACCCGGAGGAACCGTTTGCGGGGCTAGTGTTCAAGATTCAAACCGACAAGCACGCCGACCTGTGCTGGATGCGGGTCTACTCGGGAGTTCTCAAGAGCGGGTCGCGGCTTTTGAATCCTCGCACCGGAAAAAAGGAACTTATCAGTCAGTTGTGGCACATCCAGGCCGACGCTCGCGAGAAGATCGAGACCGACTTCGTGGGGCCCGGTGGGATCGCCGGAGTGGTCGGCCCGAAAGAGGTCGTCACCGGCGACACCCTCTGCGATCAGAAGCATGGCATTCTGTTGGAGGCCATCGTCTTCCCCGAGACAGTGATCTCGGTGGCCGTCGAGCCGGAAACCGGCGACGACCGCAAGAAGCTGGAAGAGGCTCTGGCCCGACTAGCCAAACAAGACCCGACCTTTCGGGCCAAAGTCAGCGAAGAGACCGGCCAGACGATCATCAGCGGGATGGGGGAGCTGCACCTGGAGGTGTTGCAGAAGCGACTCCTGCGGGACTTCAACCTCAACGTCAAGGTCCACAAGCCCCGCGTCTCGTACCGCGAAACCGTGCGGAACTCAGCCGTCGGCGAGGGCACGTTCCACCGGGCAGTGCAAGGGGTGGTGCAGAGGTTCGGGATCAAGATTCGCGTGGAGCCATTCGAAGGCAAAGAGCCCGTCACGGTGGCCAGCGGACTCAAGCACGACGAGGTGCCACCCGATGTGGCGAAGATCATCGCCCAGGCCACCCTTGAAGCGGGCCAGTCGGGCGGGATCGTCGGCTATCCCCTGATGCACGTGAAATTCACCGTCGTCTCCGTCGACTATACCCTCGGCGAGTCCACCGAAGAGGCGATCCGCACAGCTGTCTCTCAAGCGGTCTATGCCACGCTGGGCAAGGCGGATGTCGGCCTGCTGGAGCCGATCATGAAGGTGGAGGTCGTGACCCCCAACGAGTTCATGGGCAACATCCAAGCCGACCTCGCCCAGCGTCAAGCCCGCATCCACGGAGCCGAACCGCGCGACCACTTGACCGCGATCGAGGCGGAGGCGGCCCTGTCGAAGATGTTTGGGTACTCGACGCAGGTGCGTAGCCTGTCCCAAGGCCGGGCGTCGTACTCGATGGAGCCCCTCAAATACGATTTTGCGCCGCAGTCAGTGCTGGATGAGATGATGGGGCGGTGAGACTGGCGGCGATTTTCCCCTCGTTCGCAATATCCGGTGCTGGGGTGAACTGGGAAAAGGGTCTCGCGTGCAAAGGTCCGTTATTTCCGATTCCTCGGTCACTGTGGTCATGGTCCGGCCCTCACCTTTCCTGTGATTGGATGGTCGCGAAGAATGCGTCGCTGTTTCCACATCCCACTCCGGGATATTGGGCATCGAATGAGTGTGAACGGTCAAATGCATCACTCCGTTTTCGTAGTCTCTGATAAGTCGTGTATGATGGTGTTTCGAGAACTGAGGCTGCCAGCCTTTTCAGGAGACCGCCCGATGAAACGCACAGAAATTCTCCGTCGGATTTCAATCCACCCGGACATTTGTTTCGGGAAGCCCTGTATCCGTGGTCACCGCATCTGGGTCTCGTTGATCCTGGATTTGCTGTCGGACGGCATGAGTATTGCGGAAGTCTTGGCTGAGTATTCCGGGCTGGAAGAAGCGGATGTGCGAGCCTGCATTGCCTACGGTTCTGATATGTCCCGTGAGCGATTTGTCGACATCCGGACCGAGCAGCCCGCATGAAGCTCAAACTGGACGAAAACCTCGGTCGACGCGGTGCGGAGATATTGTCCGCAGCGGGGCATGATGTGATGACTGTGAGTGAACAGCAGATGCGATCTGCACCCGATGAGCATCTCTTGCTCGTCTGTCATGCCGAAGGGCGGTGTCTCGTATCCTTGGACTTCGACTTCAGCAATCCGCTGAGGTTTCCCCCTCACGAATATTCGAGCATTGCTGTTCTGCGACCGTCGACTCCCATTACGCTGCCGGAACTCCATCAATGCTGATACACCTTGCTGGCAGGTCTGGCACAGCAGTCAATCGCCGGAAAACTCTGGATCGTCGAGCCCACCCGGATTCGTCGGTATCAGCCGGACGATTCGGCAACGCAGACCGACCGAACAAAGTATGGCTTGTACCGCGGGGTGGCCCAGACATCGCTTTGGATATCGGGGTGACGCAGGCACAAGAAGGATGGACTGGAACATGATTGTCACTCCCGATGTCCCTCTGTCAATCCTCTTGTCGCTTCGCAACCCAGACGCTCAAAGCAGCGTCTGGGCCACCCCGCCATTCCGTGTGATGATGCCAAGCCGGGTTTGCAATTACAAGTGACTTTAGAGCCGGGCCAGCCCTGCCGCCCAACTCTCCAATGTCTTATCCTCTCTGTGTCTCCGTGGTGAATCCTCCCCTCTCTCAACCGAGCACCCCGTGATCGCCCCTCCCTCCCCTCGCCGACCGGTCAACCCGGATGACCTCAATGTCATCCTGGCCACCGACTGCGGCAGCACGACGACCAAGGCGATCCTCATTGAGAAGGTCGATGGGGTCTATCGCCAGACCTATCGCGGCGAGGCTCCGACGACCGTCGAACAGCCGGTCGCCGATGTCACCGCCGGGGTCGTCAACGCGGCCCTGGAGGTCGGGGAACTCGCGGGGCGGAGGCTCGTCGACGACAACGGGTTGCTCATTCGTCCGGCGCAGGGGCCGGATGGGTGCGACATCTATATCTCGACATCGAGTGCGGGCGGGGGACTTCAGATCCTCGTCACTGGAGTCGTCCGCGAAATGTCCGCAGCCAGTGCCGAGCGGGCCTCGCTGGGGGCGGGGGCGATCGTGCTGGATGTGATTGCCTCGAATGATCGGCGGCGTCCGCATGAGCAGATCGCCCGCATCCGCGAGCTGCGGCCCGACATGGTGGTCATGGCCGGTGGGACCGATGGCGGCACGCAGAAGCACGTCCTGCAGATCGCCGAACTCATCGCCCCGGCCAAGCCGCGCCCGCGTTTCGGAGGCCACTACAAACTCCCCGTCATCTTCGCCGGCAACAAAGACGCAGCTGCGCTCGTTGCGAGGACATTCGATGATTCGATCACGCTTTCCATCGTCGACAACGTGCGGCCCGTCCTCGAGCGCGAGAACCTGGCCCCCGCGCGGGATATGATCCACGATCTGTTCCTCGAACACGTCATGGCCCATGCGCCGGGGTACGACAAGCTGATCGAGTGGGCCGATGCTCCGATCATGCCGACACCGGGGGCGGTCGGCGACATCTTGCAACAGATCGCCAAAACGCGCGGCATCAACTGCGTCGGCGTCGACATCGGCGGGGCCACGACCGATGTGTTCAGCGTCTTCACCGAGGCCGATGGGAAGCCGGTCTTCAATCGCACGGTAAGTGCGAACTTGGGGATGAGCTACTCCATCTCGAACGTCTGCGCCGAAACCGGGATGGCGAACGTCCTCCGCTGGGTGCATGTCGACATGGACGAGCGGGAGCTGCGGAACCGGGTCAAGAACAAGATGATCCGCCCGACGACGATCCCGCAGACGCTGGAGGCGCTGATCTTCGAGCAGGCCGTGTCGCGCGAGGCGCTGCGTCTGGCCTACATCCAGCACAAGGCGTTCGCCACCACGCTCAAGGGGGTCCAACAGCAGCGCACGATCGCGGACACGTTCTCGCAATCAGCGGGCGGCGGGTCGATCATCGACAATATGAAGTTGGATCTGCTGGTCGCATCCGGCGGAGTCTTGTCGCACGCTCCGCGGATGGAGCAGACGGCCTTGATGATGATCGACGCCTTCGAGCCGGAGGGGTTCACCGAGATCGCCAAGGACAGCATCTTCATGATGCCGCACCTGGGCGTGCTGGCGAGTGTGCATCCGCGCGCCGCTTTGGAGGTGTTCGAGCGCGACTGCCTGATTGCCCTCGGCACCGTCATTTCCCCACGCGGAACGGGTAAGGTAGGCCAGCCGTGCATCGAGTACGAGATCACCGCCCCCGGCCTGACCGAGAAGGGGACCATGGCCTGCGGCGAACTCCGGCGCTACCCACTCGCTCTCGGCCAAACCGCCAGCGTCGTGGCGAAACCGGCCCGAGGCTTCGACCTCGGCGCTGGCCCCGGCCAACCCGTCGAGCGCGAAGTCCGAGGCGGTCTCGTCGGCCTGATCCTCGACACCCGCGGCCGCCCGCTGGCTCTCCCCACCGACCGCGCCGACTGCCGCCGCGTGATGACCGACTGGGTCGAGGCGATGGGGCTATACCCTCACTGAAGTGACACCCGATGAATCCCAAGACCTCTCCGAAGTTCCCCATGATTCGTCTCATTCTGCTCACTCTGGTGATGTTTTCGGCAGGCACAAGCACCGCGACTGCCGAGGAGTTTCTGTTGCGGATGGAGCAGTTGGGGTTCATCGACAAGTCCGAACCGGATGCGCGCGAAGAGACTCTTCGTGTCATGGAAGTTGTCGTTCACTCCGATTCGCGATTTCGCAGCAAGGTCATTGTCGGAAAGGAAACATTGATACTGGCTGGCAAACTGGTTTCAAAGCCGGATGGGAAGTTCCGCTTAGAGGTTCGGCATCACTGCTCGATCGACACGGGCCAAACTGTCATCAATCGGAGAGGCGGCCAAGATTCTGTTTTGGATGAGAATGGGTTCGGGACGACTCTGGAGATGACCCTCGCAGAACCCGTCCAGGCTGGTGGTTTCGAAACGAAATCGACTTCGAAAAAAGGGGAGATCAAGTCCAGATTACGATACATGGTCACGTTGACCAAGTACGTCCCCGACGATCATTGACCAATCACATCGCCGAGTGGCCCTGGCGAGGGCTTCGAACTCGTCCGTGTGATTCGCGGTCAATCGCTCACCAGACAATGGCGGCCCAAAGCGACCGACAGCGGCACCTGGCATTTCAGTGTCCGTAGTCTGGACCCCCAGGTCCAGACGAACTCTTTCGAAGGGCGAACTCTTTCGCCGACTGGGCTTGTCGGCCAGACGCGCCCGGACCTGGCGGTCCAGGCTACGAACGGTCTCTCTGTCGACCGCTGAGTGACGCCAGCTGACCCCAGCGGTATGCTGCATGTGCCCGGACGACCTTGGATTGCTCGGCCATCGCGACTCTCCCGGCAGCCACGCCCGCCCCTTCACCGAAAGAAACACCATGCTGAGATTCACTCGCCGACGCGGACTGGGACTGCTGTGTCTGGCGGGACTGGGCTGTCTGGCATCACCGCTCTTGGCTCAGGTGCCGACCCTGCGTATGCCACTCAAGGGGCACACGTCGCCGGTGGGCGCTGTGGCGTTCAGCCGGGATGGCCAGACGCTGGCCTCGTGCGGCAACAACTCGATCAAGCTGTGGGACGTGGCCAGCGGCAAGGAGCGGTCAGTGCTGATGACGCATGCCGCGGGGTTGCTCACCCTGGCATATAGTCCGGATGGCAAGATGATCGCCTCCGGCAGCAAGGACCATTCGATCCTGCTGGTGGAGGTGGCGACCGGCAAAACAGTGGCCACCCTCACCGGACATACAGGCCCGGTCTATGCCGTGGCGTTCAGTCCGGACGGTAAGACGCTCGCCTCGGGGGGTGAGGATAACGTGGCCAAGCTATGGGATGTTGCGACCGGCCAGGAACAGAGAACTCTCGACGGCAACACGGGACCGGTCTACTCGATGTTCTATAGTCCGGATGGCAAGACGTTGGCCTTGAGTGGCGGCAAGTCGATCAGGCTGTGGGATGTGGCGACCAGCCAGGTCCGGGCCACCCTCACCGGTCACTCCGAGATGGTCTATTGCATCGCGTTCAGCCCGGACGGCAAGACGCTGGCCTCGGGGAGTTGGGATCTGACGTGCAAGCTGTGGGACGTGGCGACCGGTGCGGAGCGGATGACCCTCAGCGGACACGCGGACAATGTCTACGCCGTGGTATTCAGTCCAGACGGAAAGACGCTGGCCTCGGGAGGCGGCTGGGTCGGCCCCAATGAACTTCGAATCTGGGACGTGGCGACGGGGAAGAATCTGGCCGCTTTCACCGACCAATCCGATGTCGTCTGTACGTTGGCTTACAGCCCGGACGGCAAGCTGCTGGCCTCCGCGAGTTGGGACGCGATGGTGTACCTGTGGGACATCCAGGCGAGTCCGTGAACGCAGTTCCGTAGCTGCGTTCGCCAGAACGCGGGCGACCGGAACCCGCGTCCGCATGTTGTAGAGGCTGGAGAAGTTCGGAAGGAGTGTGGTCGCCATTCGTTCGCAGAGTCCGAGTCTTCAACCCCGCAGGAGTGGGACATGCCGACATGGACGGGCCGCAGTCTCCGCATTCGCCAGCCTGACTTATCTGGGGGCACTCAACAAAGTGGAAGAGTGGGTCGAATTCGAGGGAGTCTGCGTACAATGGCGACCTCGCTTCTTCGGAAGTCTGTCCCTTTGTTCGGAAGCGAGTTCCCTCAGCCCGCTCTCAACCCTCAACTCTCAACCCTCATGCTGCAACTCATCGCGGAAGGCCCGGAACCTCGGCAGCGCTGGAGGCAGGCGTTGGCGTCGGACCGCGACTATCGGCTGGGGCGGTCGAGCGAGGTCGAGTTGCCGGTGCCGTGGGAGCCGGCGATGTCGCGGGTGCATTGTCTGGTCCGGGCGCATCACGGCGAGATCGAGGTCGAGGTCTCTTCGCAGGCCAGCAACCCAGTCTTCTATCGCGGCGAGCCCATTCAGAAGACCCGTCTCGCCGGGTCCGAGAGCTTCGTCATTGGCCGCACGCGCTTCATCGTGGCCCATGCCGATACCGACGACGCCAGCGGTTCCGACAACCCCATTGAAGAGGTTGTCGTCACCCGGCAACAACTCCAAAACGTCCGCTACGAAGACCCCGACCGCCGCATCGATGTCCTCGCCAAACTGTCGGATGTCTTCGGCAGTGCTCACGGGGAGATGGAGCGTGACAGCCGATTCGTGAGTCTCATCCTGACCGGAGTGCGCTCCGCCGAAGCCGCAGCCATCATCGCCCTCGAAGACGACGGCACAATTCGGCTGCGCAGCTGGGAGCGCCGCCGCGAAACAGCCGGGGCGTTTCGCCCGAGTCGCCGGTTGGTGACGGATGCACTCGGTCGCAAGCAGACGACGCTGCACCTCTGGGATCCCGGCACACCCAGTTCGCAAACCGAGACCGACTACACCGTCTCCGCCGAATTCGACTGGGCCTTCTGCACGCCGGTGCGAGGGAGTCGCGGCCATCGCTGGGGCGTTTACGTGGCGGGGCAGTCGCCAGTCCACACGGGAACGACCGGGCGGCAGGTGCTGCAAGCCGACATCAAGTTCATCGAACTCCTGGCCGAATTGATCGGCTCGGTCGATCGCCAGAACCGGCTGGAAGGAGACTTGTCCGTACTCCGGCAGTTCCTCTCGCCGCCAATCCTCACTGCGCTCGAGCGGGCCGGGGATCGCGAGTCGATGGCCGCTGATCTGGAGCCGCGCGAGTGCGATGTCACCGTGCTGTTCTGCGACTTGCGAGGTTTCAGCCAGCGGTCGGAGGAGTCCTCCGGCGATCTGCCGGGCCTGCTGAATCGAGTGAGCGGTGCCCTCGAGATCATGACGCAGAACATCCTCAAGCACGGCGGCGTGACGGGCGATTTCCTCGGCGATGCGTCGCTCGGGTTCTGGGGCTGGCCGTTCGCGAGTGAGGAGGCTCCGCTCAACGCCTGTCGCGCAGCTCTCGCGATCCGCCGCGCCTTTCAGAAGGCCCGCGAGACCCCAAACCATCCGCTCAACGACTTCGAGATGGGGATCGGCATCGCGCATGGGCGCGCCGTCGCCGGGAAGATCGGCACCAGCGACCGTGTCACCGTCACCGTCTTCGGCCCGGTCGTCAACCTCGCAGCCCGACTGGAGACGATGACGAAACAGCTGCGCGTGCCGATCCTGCTGGATGAGGCGACCGCTCAACTCGCCCGCACCCGCTTCTCGCGCGAGGAGGGCCGCACCCGCCGCCTGGGCACAGTCCAGCCATACGGGATGGAGACGACGCTCCAAGTCAGCGAGCTGCTCCCGCCCCTCGCCGAGTTCCCCGAACTGACCGACGAGCACATCGCCCGCTACGAGCAGGGGGTCGACCACTTCACCGCCGGCCGCTGGGGCGAAGCCTACCGCTGCCTGCACGACATGCCGCCCACCGACCAGGCCCAGGACTTCCTGACCCTCCGCATCGCCCAACACAACCGCAATCCCCCCCCAGGCTGGAACGGGGTGATTCAGCTGCCGAATAAGTAGCTTGGAATTTATTCCAAGCGGGAGTGTTGAATGGCGAGTGTCTCCCACTTCGCCTCTTGTTGCTCTGCAACCCAGACGCTCAATGCAGCGTCTGGGCCACCCCGCCCTCGATCTCCCGATCCCGGTTGTGAGTCCCCGCGTGTGGGTTCTCGATCGGTCGCGCCCAGATGTCGCAGCCCGTCACTCCCAGACATAATCCGTCGGGCGTAATCGCCACCCGGGTATGATCCATTAATCCGATGCGACTCTCGTACGTTAATTTCCCAAAGCCACCCTCGGGCGATCGATCCAACTCCAGTTCCATCGTGTCCTGCAAGACCAGCACAATGTCATTCTGGCGGATGCGCTCCAGCGTCGCCTGCCGATGTGGCGCATGGACCGACTCCGCCGTGACCTGCTCATTATCGAAGAACCGATACGCCGCCTGCGTCTCGGCCCATCCCTGGTGCGAATCCGGAATGCTCCCCTGCGGATTGGCCGAAAACCGCTCCAACAACAAGCACTGCCTCGCATTCAATCGCCGATCCCCCAAATCCAACCCCGCCATTTCCGTCGCAATCCACTCCGCCATGACACACCTCCTTGCGCCGCCGAGAACCATCAGTCCTCCTTGATATCGCGCAAATCTCGTTCCATGAAACCGGGAACTTGTGTATAAGGATGAGAGCTCCGCTTGGGACCGCATATCCCCGAAGCTCCGCTTCGCCGCGTGCCAGGGGAAGAGTCAACTCGCCTCAGCGGCTCGGCAGGAGCCTCGCCCCCTCGATTGATGTGTAAGCATTGACGGGGCTCTCGCGTGTGGGGAATCATATTCAACATTAACAACTCATCTCCGGATGTAGATTATTGAACTGAGAGACAGGCTCACACCTCCAAAGTGATCTCCAATGCCACCAGACCATGCGACATCAGTAGGATCAGCAATCGCAGCTTGCTCGCCATTGAGAGCGAACTGCGACGTCACTCTTCGAACAATGCCGCCTACATTCAGTATCGCATACAATTGCTACGTAAGGCGTTGCATTGTGAAAAGCCCTCTGTACGCGATGCTTTACTGAGAAAAGCTCTTTCCAACGACAGTGAAATCGATGATATGATTCAGTATGAGGTTGCCCCGGTTGTCCCTATGAGTACCCGTACCGAAAAAATGGCCGACGCGGCTTGGTCGATGAGAGCTAAGAGTCAGCGGTTCGTGAATCCGGAGCTTCGACAGTACGACGAGAAGCACGTCGCGGTGTTTGAGCAACGGATTGTGGCCTACGGTGACGATTACACCGAGGTACTCCACCGAGCGATGGCGGAATGTGGTGTGCCATACCATCGCATCATCCTCGATTTCTGGGGCAACCCATCGCGACTTCAATCGATTCCGGAAAGCGATGATGTTTAAGGGTAAGACTCGCCAGATTCCATTGCAGGTCACCAACACATCCATCACTGGGTTTTGTTTCATCGGTCCTGCAGCAACGATGCATCCGTGCATCTTTGATACGGGAGCCGAGTTTACTGTCATTCCACAGCGTTTCTGGATGGAACAGTTCCGGAGGGAAGAGATTGAGAAGCCAGAGTATCAGAAAGTGAACCTGCGAAAGGGATATGGTCATACCTGTCGAGCTCGACGGTTTCCTCTCCGCATCTGGATCATGGGGGCTGCCGACCCAAATCGCCTGTTGGGAGCCGAGAGCGGCGACCATGCGACGGAAAACATCATCGATTTCGGTGTCTGCGAGGCCGATCTCGCGTTCGACGAAGATGCCGCCTATCCCTCAGCTGTGGAACAGCGAGCCAACTTGTTGAAGTCTGAGAGTGACCCAGGAAAGGCACCGGGGGCAGCGCTGAAGACTCCAGCTATCACAATTCAACCACTGAAAGTGATCTACATCGGCCTCGGCGGGGGCACGTTCCGCAACGGCGGTCTCTGCATCAATTGGACAATCCCAGAAGCCGTGTTGGTGGAGCAGATCAAGGAATGATTGATGCCTCCGGTAACCACCGGTGGGCTTTTTTTTCTGAATCATGAAACGCTCTCCTTTTTCAGGCTCCGCATTGGGAATGCCTCTCCTCCCAGCGAGGACAGCCGGGACCGATCGACCGCACGCTCTCCACCTTCGCCAGAACGTGGGCGAGCGTCAACAGACTTTCGCAGGTGCCCTGAGACACGGGCCCACCTGCTGGCGAAGGTGGCTATCCCGGCTATGCCCCGCCGTGGCAGTTCTTGTACTTCTTCCCACTCCCGCAGTGGCAGGGATCGTTGCGGCCGAGTTTCTTCTCGCGGTTGCGGATCGGCTCAATCGCCGTCAGGGCCTGGCCCGGTTGAGGGCCGGATTCCTGCATGTTCGATGGCTGCGGGGCCGCCACCGGCTCCTCCATCAGCGGGGCCGCTGATTCATGCACCGCAGCGGTCTCGTGCCAGACATCGCGGAGGAAACGGGGATCGCTCTCGCGTTCGAGGCGGAAGACGGCGGCTGTGGCGGCCTCGCCGATGCGGTCCCACATGGCGTCGAACTCTTTCATGCCCTGCCGCTTGTACTCGACCTTGGGGTCTTTCTGCGCATAGCCCACGAGTCCGACGTTCTGCCGCAGAAAGTCCATGTAGTACAGGTGTTCCTTCCAGGCATTGTCGAGCAGCTCGAGCAGCACCTGACGTTCGGCCTGTCCCATCTCGGGGCGGTACTTCATCTCGTAGGCTTTGAGGGCCTCGATCTTGGTCGTCTCCTGCGGCTGTTGCTGCATCGTGTCGAGGTCGAGTTCGGTCTCGAAGCGTTGAGCGACGAAGTCGTGCAGTTCACGCAGAGCGTGGGGGTCTTTCAGGGGCCCGGGCTTCCCCTTGATCTTGGGGAAGGCCTTCGCCAGGAGGGCGTTCACTTGAGCCGTGATGTCGTCCTTCGGCAGGAACTCGCGGCTGGCGTCGAGGATCTTCTCGGCCAGGACCTCGATCCCCAGCGTCTGGGTCGCCGGGGCATCCATATGGGTTCGGAAGCGGTTATTGGCCCAGCGGATCAGCCCCTCGCGGTCTGCCGGAGTGGTGGAGTTCCCCTGAAACCGCATCCGGCTGATCATGACCGGGAAGCGGGCGTCCTGCTCATCATACCGTTCTCGCAGCTTCTCCATGATGAACGGGATGGCCTTCTCCGGTTCCTCGTGGATGTTGAACTGCGACGCGGGGATCGCCAGTCCGAACTGGTGATACAGCCAGACCGACAACTGGTTGCGACCGAAGTCCTCATGCAGGAACATGTCGAGCGGCTCGAAGTCAGTCGCATTGATACTCTCGACAGCGCGTCCCAACATCGCGCGATGGAGTTCGTCCGTATCGACTGCTTCGGCCCCGTCTGGTTTGGCGATCCGCTGGAGTTCTCGCGGGTTCGTGTACTGACCAAAC
>JAYTFV010000435.1:0-6911 GCA_043734065.1 Planctomycetota bacterium | reverse complement strand
CTTCGCTCAAGTGCATACAACATGTCGTGCCTCAAATTCTCCACTGTGTGGATTCTCACACCACGCATTGGGGTCACTTGAGGGAAGGGGATACCTATTGAGGAGGAAATGTCTCGGTCAGTTTCAACGGGTTCGCCAACGGCCATCGAACCGCTTCGACATCTGCAACATCGTCGCCCTTGGAACGGTTTCCTCCCACTGCTTTTCCGTGTGTTCCGTGTGTTCCGTGGTTCAATCCCCCGGGATAAATTCTCTCGGAAGGGGGTCGTCATGGGGTGCCTACTTTCGTGATGCGCACCCAATTGTCGCTCAGTCTTTCCATCGTCACAGTTGTCAGCGGTCGATCGGTTCGCCAGAATCATTTTCGGAAATCCGTGATCTCTCCCCGGAATTTCGTCATCTTCGCTGACCCGTCTCACGTCCTCTCTCATTGGTCATTCTGTCTGAGTGGATCCGCCGCGTCGGGAACGATGCTCTCTTCCGCATCACGGAATGACCTGACCGTTCTGAATGACCCTGCTGAGGAGGCTGAGTTGATCCCATCTCTCGCATCTTCGTACTTCGACTGTTGGAGTTCAGCCTGTAGGCTGCTTCGACCGCGCTGGACGATCGTGTACTGCCAGGCCCCAGACAGGCTACAGCCTGAACTCCAACAGTCGAATTACTCACGAACGGTGGGACTGGTCCTCACACTGGCCATCTGCGGGTTCGCATCGACCGCCACCGAAGCCTGGGCTCAGCGGATGCGAATGGTCAATGGCGTCGCCCAAAACGCCGATGGGCAGCCGAACGCCGGGCTGCTCACCACCGACGAAGCGGTCCAGAACGCCCTCACCGATTTCGAACGACACGCCGAGCGGAACGACTGGCAGAAGGCGTTCCGCGTACTGGAGAACCTGCCTCCGGAAAAACGGGTCGGCATGCTCCCGGCTGGGAACGGGTTCATGGTTCCGGCCAAGGTCCGGTTCTGGCGACTGCTGGTCGATATGAATGCCGAAGGGCGGTCCGCCTTCCGACTGTTCAATGAACCCAAGGCCAAGAAGCTCTATGAACAGCTCAAAATCGAACAAGCTGCCAACGATCCGAAGGCCACGACCACCGCGGAGCTGATCTACGATTTGTACTTCATCACGTCTTATGGAGACGATGTCGCGAATCTGCTGGGCGACATGGCCTTTGAAAAAGGGCACTTCGCCGATGCCGCCAGCCTCTGGAGGTCGATTGTGGATTACCACACCGACACTGACATCCCGCTGCCCCGCCTGATGGTTAAGTCGGCCACGGCTTACGTGGCTGCCGGGCGCACGGGGGAAGCGGAGACGCTATTGACACAACTCCAGCAGCGCTACGCGACTGACACGGTGAAGATCGGCGGAAAGGATGTCGTGGCGGCCCACTACGTGGCCGAACTGCTGGGCAAGAAAGCGAATGGCGGTCAATCTTCGGTGGCCGCGATCCGTCTGGAACTGCCGACAGAGGGGGCACTCCATCCGGTCTGGCAAGTGCCATTCCTGACCAAGAAAGGCCGCGCCGCGTTGCATGCCGTCGTCGGTCAAAACTCCTACTACCAGTCGGGACTGGAGACGATGGTCCCCAATCACACGGCCGATGCCGAGCGCATGTACATCAACTGGATGGGGATCATCTTTGCCGTCGACATTCAGACCGGCAAACTTCTCTGGCGGACCGACAGCTTCGACAAGATCCACCCGCACTTCGCCTCGATGCAGCAGGGGCGCGTCAACCTCGCTCAGTATGGGATTCATGTGGTCGGCGACCGCGTCCTGACCACCGCCCTGCCGCTGGACCGCCTGAACTACTGGCAGCCCGCGATCCCGCTAACGTCCTGGAATGCCAAGACCGGCGAGAAGCAGTGGTCCGTGGGTGCTGACCAAAACAGCAACAGCAGCACCAGTTATCTCGGGCAGTTCTACCCCTGGAAGGGGGGCGTGCTGGTGGTCACCCACGTCCAGCAGCAGCCCGCGATGACCTTGAACGCGATCAATCTCACCAATGGAGCCTCGGACTGGACGATGCCGCTGGGCACGTTCCAGCAGCAGAACAATCCCTATACCGGCGGCTCCACGTTCTCACTGCCGGAGTTCGCCGAGGTCGGACGCCAGTTGTGCGTGATGAACAACTCGGGGGCTGTGTTGCAGGTTTCCCCGACGGAGAAGAAGGTCGACGGACAGTTCGTCTTGTACGAGCCGAAGGCGACCTCGGACATGAACAACTACTACTATGGAAACCAGTCGCTGCCGGATGAAAAGCGATTTCATACGCGAGGCCGGATGCTGGTGCGGAATGGGCTGCTGTACTTGAAAGAGGTCGGCAAGAGCGAGTTGTTCTGCGTCGATATGCAATCGCAGAAGGTGCTGTGGAAGCGCCCCACCGTTTCGTCCGCGATGATCGTCGAAGCGGACGACCGGTTGGTGTACCTCATGAACTCCGAGCTCTCGGCATACGACCGCAACACCGGCAAGTTGCAGTGGTCCGTCAATCTCCCGATCAGCGGAGGGGGCCTCAGTCTGGTGTCGTCGGGCGATGCGGTGTTTGTCGCCACGCGACGCGGCATCTTCGAACTCGGTCGTCTGGATGGCCGCGTCAAACGCATCGTACGCACTGCCGAGACCGATTCGAACGGCATCTCCATGCAGGTCATCGGGAAGCATCTGGTCACGGTCTCGAACTACGCCGTGACGGGATACCAACTGGCCGATTCTCCGGGCGTAGCCACTCCGGTGCCTGCGACTAAGGCCCCGGAGACTAAGGCCCCTGGGACCAAGTAGTACACTCGTCTCGCCACCTGTCCTGGCGTTCGCTCAGCCCGATCGACACCACTCACCACTCACCACACCGCTCCAGGATACTCGTCTGATGTTCCACTCGAAGCCCCTTTTGGTTGTCGGCCTGGCACTGTTCATCGCGAACTCCACGAGCTGGGCCCAAAGCCGAAGCGGCATTTCGGTCAAGGCCACCGGCACAGTCAAGTTGCGGGCCGATGTCCTGGAACTGGAGGGACACGTCAGCGGCAACGCGGAACTGGCCGGTGACGCCATCACCAAGTATCGCAGCAACCGCCAACGCGCGGTCGAGGCCATCGAGGCCCTCCAGGTGCCCGCCCTCAAGGTCAACAGCGGGCGAATCGACATCACATCCGCAATGGATGCCGCCGCCCAGCAGCAGATGATGCGAGGGGGCGGTATGGCCACAGCCTCCGCCAATCGTCCGCTCAACGTCTCCGAACCACTCTCGATTCGTATTGACGGCATCGACAAGCTGACCAACGACCAGATCATGGAGACGCTGGTCAAGATTCTGGATGCGGGCAAAGACGCCGGGATCACGCTCGGGGCCAAGGCCGGGCAACCCGCTTACAACCCCTACACCGGCGGGTACAATACGTCGGGATCGGCTCTGGCCCGGTTCCGTTTGTCCGATGTCGAAGGCTCCCGCCAGAAGGCGTTCGAGGACGCCATGAAGAACGCGACCCGGCAGGGAGAACGCCTCGCCAAGCTGGCCGGTTTGAAGCTGGGCAAGGTCAAGTCGATCAATGAGTCAGCAGCCACCTCACCCCAGACCCAGCAGTTCAACCCCTACCTGGCCTACATGACGCAGGACTCGGACAAGGAAGCGGAGCTGTTCACCTCGTCCAGCTTGCAGGATATCACGGTGTCGGCGGTGATTGACGTGGAGTTCGAGGTCGCCCCGTAACCGCCCCGTAACCGCCCCGTAGGAACCCTCCTCCCCTCCTCGCCTCCGTTCTGGTCCCCCCATGCCTCGACTCCCGATTCTGTCGCGTCGCCAACTGCTGCTGGGGCTGGGGGCTGGACTGTTGGCGCGTCCCTCACTGTTGCGAGCAGCCGACCTGCTCCCCAAGCACATCACCCCCGAAACGGTCAGCGCCGTCAAGAAGGGCCTCGATTTCCTGGGCAAGGTCCAGGCCAACGATGGCAGTTGGCACGGGCTGGCGGACGGCGATACCTATCCGGTGGCAATGGCCGGGCTGGCCGGAATGGCGTTCCTCGCCAACGGCAGCACCTCGACACGGGGAGCCTACGCCGATCAAGTGCGGCGGACCACCTCCTTTATCGTCAGCAAGGCCCAAGCCTCTGGCCTCATCGCCGATGGCGAAGAGCAAGGCCACCCCATGTACGGCCACGGCTTTGGCATGATGTTCCTGGCCAGTGCCTATGGCATGGAGACCCGCCCCGAAGTCCGCAAGAAGATGGAAACCGTCATCAAGAAGGCGATCCAGCTCACCGCCAGCGGGCAGAGCAACCTCGGCGGCTGGACCTACTATCCCGGCGGCGGCGACGAAGGCAGCGTGACCGTCACTCAAATGCAGGGGCTGCGAGCGGCCCACAATGCCGGGTTCACGATCCCCAAAGGGACCATCGAAAACGCGATCCGCTACCTCGAACTCTGCAAGACCTCGGATGGGGGGATCTGCTACTCCTACGGCTCGGGCAACGATACCCGGCTCCCGATCACAGCGGCGGCGATCTGCTGCCTGTACTCGGCGGGGGAGTATGAGTCGCCCTTGGCGGACTCCTGCATGAAGTATGTGATGCAGCAGTTCAAGTCCTCTCAGAACGAGTTCAACAGCGGCCACTACTTCTACCTGCACCTGTATGCGTCGCTGGCGTTCTACCAGGCCGGAGATGAATACTGGGACGCCTATTTTCCGAAGGCGCGCGACAACCTGCTCAAGCAGCAGGTGGCCGATGGCTCGTGGCCTCCCGAGGTCGGCCCGGTCTTCAGCACCAGCCTGGCGTGCATCTTGCTCCAGATTCCGTATAAGTATCTGCCGATCTACCAACGGTAGGATCGTTGAGAGTTGAGAGTTGAGCGAAAGATTCTGACCCTCATCGCTCAACCCTCAACGATCCCCGACTGACCACTGAGAACTGACCACTGAGAACTGACAACTCCATGACGCAAGACACCCCGCCCGATCTGGCCGCTCTCGCCAAACTCAAATCAGCCCAGGAACGCATCCGCGAACAGATTCGGACCGTCGTGATCGGCCAGGAAGCGGTCGTCGAACAGCTGCTCATCGCGATCTTCGCGGGCGGGCATTGCATCCTGGAAGGGGTGCCCGGGCTGGCCAAGACGCTGCTCGTGCAGACGGTCGCGCGGAGTCTCTCGCTGCAATTCGGGCGGATTCAGTTTACGCCCGACCTGATGCCTGCGGACATCACCGGGACGGAAGTCCTGCACGAAGACCGGCAGTCGGGGACGCGCGAGTTCAAGTTCGTCCACGGCCCGATCTTCGCCAATATTCTGCTCGCCGACGAAATCAACCGCACCCCACCCAAGACGCAGGCTGCGCTGCTGCAAGGCATGCAGGAACGCCAGGTCTCGGCGGGTAATCACCATTACAAGCTGCCCAGCCCGTTCTTCGTCCTCGCCACCCAAAACCCGATCGAGCAGGAAGGCACCTACCCGCTCCCCGAAGCCCAGCTTGACCGGTTCCTGATGAAGGTCATCGTCGGCTATCCGAACCGCGATGAGGAGCGCAAGATTTACCGCGCGATGACCGGAGCCCCTCCCGGCGACCCGAGCCCGGTCCTCAACGGAGAGGAAGTGCTGGAGCTGCAAGCCCTGATCCGCCGGGTGCCGATCAGCGACTTACTCGTCGACTACACGATGAACATCGTGCGGGCCACGCGCAAGGACGATCCCGATGCGCCGGAGTTTGTGCGCAACTGGGTACTGTGGGGCGTCGGCCCGCGCGGGGGCCAGTCGATGATCCTGGCCGCCAAAGCGCGGGCGGCCCTCTACGGTCGCCCCGAAGTCACGGTCGAAGACCTTCAGGTGGCCGCGATCCCGGTCCTCCGCCACCGCATCGTGCTGAGCTACAACGCCGAAGCCGAAGGCCAAACCCCCGATACTGTGATCCAGAAACTCGTCGACTCGATCTCGCTGCATCCGTCGCCCACGACGAATGATCCGCAGGTGCAGCGGGCGCTGAAGTGATTGAATCCGAGAGCGAATACCCAAGGCCCTGGTCCCTCGTGATCTGTGTTCATCCGTGTTCATCTGCGGCTCAAGACTCTTTCATCGCCCTCTCCCAGTCGCCATCCCGCAGCCGACTCGACACACACTCTTGAATACGGGATTAGCCACAGATCAACGCAGATGAACACGGATCAGAGGTACCTCAGAACTCGCCGTCCTCTCTCCTCCTCCCCTCTCTCCTCCTCCCCTTCATGTCCTACATCGATCCCGCACTGCTCTCCCGCCTCACGGCGATTGGCGTCAAAGCCCGTCAGCCGATGGAGGGATCGATCTCCGGCCTGCACCGGTCGCCGCTGCATGGGCTGTCGCCGGAGTTCGCGGATTACCGGTCGTACACGCCGGGGGATGACCTCAAGAACATCGACTGGAAGGTGTTCGGCCGCAGCGACCGATTCTACATCAAGCGCTACGAAGAAGAGTCCAACCTGCGGGCGTTCTTCGTCGTCGATGCCAGTGCCTCGATGCTGTACGGAAAGCCACGCAGCAAGTTTGACATCGCCTCGACGATTGCCTGCGGGATGGCTGGGGCACTGATTAAGCAGCGCGACTCAGTGGGCCTCGCCACGATCAGTACCAAGGTGTCGCAGGAACTCCCGCAGTCGAGTGCCTCGTCGCAACTCATCCGCCTGGACGACATGTTGGGGAAGACGAAGTGTGCGGGCGAGACCGACCTGGGCCGCGTGGTCAAGATGCTGGCCGACAAGTACCCGCGCCGCGGGATGGTCGTCGTGTTGTCGGACCTGCTCACGCCGCTCGATACGCTGTATGACTCGCTCGGCAAGCTGCAGTATGCGGGGCATGAGATCCTGATCCTGCATGTGCTGCATCGTGAGGAATTGGAGCTGCCGTTCAAGGACTCGGTGATCTTCAAGGACATGGAGGGGACT
>JAYTFV010000434.1:0-3992 GCA_043734065.1 Planctomycetota bacterium | reverse complement strand
AACTGTCCGTAAATCTATGGTAATCCATTGAATTCTATGTAAACTATGGACGCTCACGCGATCCGGAGTCGCTTCGACCGCATGTTGTAACTCGTTCTCGGACGGGTGGTTGTGAAGTCTTGCCAGTTATGATTCGCATCGAGTGCGAAAGACCTCTTGTGCCAAGGCACACCGGTAGGGTCCAAAGCGACCCAACCGGGGCCACCCTGCCAGTGCGGGTGAGCAAATAGGGAGCGTGAAACCGTTATTCCGGCCCGTGGGCGACTTCACACCGGCGAGTCCCAGCCCTCGCCGGTGGCACCCGGCGGGAGAGATGACCTGGAACGGCCGTCTGGCGGGGAACCCTTCTTTGACAGCCTTGGCGTTATCGCACTTCCACTCCGGCGCGGCGTTCTCGGGTCATGACTGTTTCGATCCGGCGGCGTTGGCGTTGCAGGCGGGTGAAGAGTTGGGCATAGCGGCGCTCTTCGACGGGTGTCGGGGCGCTGGGGTCTGCTGCCCCGCGATTGGGAGGCGGGGGAGCGGTACTGGAATGAACAGCTGCGCCGAACTGGGGACGCGACAGGGACTCCGTCGGGGAGGCTGGGGTTGCTTGAGCCCGGGAGCGTTCGAGTGAACTCTCGACAGACTCCGGCTCGACGACATCAAACTGCCAGTGGAATGACTCGCGGAGGGACTGGGGCCGAGTCGAAGGGACCACTTCGATGTCGCCTGACTGCGGGTGCGACGGTCCGGCGGCGGCTCGAACGGCCTCCGCATCCCGCCGAACCTGATGCACTTCGACGCTGAACTCGTTGATGAAATCGAGCAACTGGCTTTCGAGCAGAACCGGCTCGGTCTCGGGGGGCGTCCGGGTGAAATCGGCGGCGGTCTCGATGGGGGCGGGGGCCGATGTGGCTTCGAAGAGCGTGTCATCCAGGTCTTCGGTGCCCTCATTGACATCGGCCATGACGGGCGGAGTCGTCGTCATCGCGGGAGGCAGAGCTGCCTCAGAGGCCGGTGAGACGAGGCACGGCGATGACTGCGGCAGCGGGGCCTGAACCCGCACACTCGATTCCAGTTGCCGGTCGATCTGTGCATAGGAGTCGTCCACGACCAGTTCTTCAAACTGGGCAGGGCGGACTGAGGTATTCGTCTCCGGCGGAGAGGCCAGCGCGGCCCGGCATGCCGACTCGACTGCGGATTCACATCCCGAACTTGACAGATTTTCCAGTGACATGGTCTCGTTCTCGTTCTCGTCTTCGGGAGGAGCGGTCTCGAAGACGGGGGATGTAGCAGGTGTCCGGGGTTCTGTCGCGGTGGTCCAGTACGGCGTCGCGACCGACTCCGGGGAGGCACCCGGTACGATCAACTGAGTCACTTGAAACAGCTGATCGAACGGCGATGCATCGAAAGGCGACCCGACCTCGAAAACTGAGGATTCCGAGCTGCGCGTGTGAGTGGTGTCGTGGGGGAAGTCGCTGGCCTCGAACGAGGAATCGTCTTCGAGGTCGAGGTCGGTATCACCGTCGTTCAGCGGTTCGTCGTCGAGGACGGCCTCTTCCGCCTCATGCGATTCGGCAAACGCTTCCAGCGGATTGCGATCCGAGTCCCGCGTCAGATCGAGCGGGGCGTTCCAGTGCAGCGGCAACTCGCGCAGGTCGAGCAGCGCGGCCCGCACGATCGACTCATCCACCGGGCGTTGCTCTTCTGCATAGGCCAGCAGCAAGCTGTGATCGCTGAGTTGATTCAGCCTCCGGGGATTGCCTTCGCTGGCGGAGCCGATGAGCTGGATGGCTTCGGGAGTGAAGATCGACAGCCCGTCGTTTCCGGAGAAGCGCAAGCGTTCGCGGACGTATTGAGCCGACTCTTCGAACGTCAGCGGCTCGATGCAGACATGGCAGCCCACGCGCTGGTTGATGGCGTTCATCTCCGGCTCGATGAGGAGTTCCTCCAACTCCAATTGTCCCGAGAGGATCAGGGAGACGCAGGGCGTTCCCGCGATTTCGTAATCGGTGAGGGTGCGGAGTTCTTCGAGGCCGCGCGGGCTGAGCAGATGAGCCTCGTCGACAATCAGCAGCATCCGATTCTGCGGTGCGGGGGAGGCTTGCAGCAGATCGAGCACTCGCAGCCGCGACTCCTGCTCGGACAATCCGACAAAGGGATGCTTGAGTTCGAACAGGATCGCCTGGAGCAAGGCCCGCCGGGTGGGAAAGCGGGCAGTGGTCAGTAATACGGTCCGCCGGACATCGCTGAACCGCTGCTGGAGCAATCGGCAGACGAGCGATTTCCCAGCCCCCGACGGAGCGGTGAGGACGCCAATCCCCTGCTCCTGAGCGATGCAGCGGACCAGCGACTCGAACGGTTCACGCACCGGCGCGAGTGGAATGAATGTTTCCACTCGCGGCAGGGGCGAGAACGGTCGGCTGCGGAGACCAAAGAACGCTTCGTACACGAACGATCACTCCTGGGTGGGTGTCACCCGAGACTGATCGAAACGGAACGAGCGTTTCCTTCAGGCGAATCGGACTTTCCGTCACATTCCGTCTGAACCCCTGGCAGTTCGGTAAGCGAGATGGAATCGCCACACGAGCGTGGTTGTAGAAGATGGGTAG
Organism: Planctomycetota bacterium; assembly: GCA_043734065.1. Lineage (GTDB taxonomy): Bacteria > Planctomycetota > Planctomycetia > Planctomycetales > Planctomycetaceae > TH-plancto1. The sequence goes on along the minus strand of JAYTFV010000434.1, from coordinate 1,398 downwards.
GGTGTGACGGAGTGGGGAGTGGGGAGTAGGGAATCTCGTCAACGCTCAACCCTCAACCCTCAACGCTCAACGCTCAACGCTCAACGCTCAACGCTCAACTCTCAACCCTCAACCCTCAACGCTCATCCCTCAACGCTCCCGGCATTGACGCCATCTACAGAAGGCGGGAATAATCCCGAGGCGGTCTGCGGGGATGCCAAGCCTTTGTCCTTCGGGACGCTGCGGGGTTACCCCGTGGGAGACTCGTTGCTGGTCATTCGCCGTGATTTGAGCGTCACCGTGGTAAACACGGTAACGCCCAAATAGCCACAGGATGCGTTGTGCGACCCGCAGACCGCTTTCCCCCCCACAAGGACGATGGCCATGATGGTGCAGTGTTCATGGGACTGATCGCATTACTGAAGCGGCTGTTCCTGGGAACCCCGGCACCTTCGTCTGCTGGTGAGAAGCAGTCTCCGGACGCCTCGCGCACTCTGGATACGGAGAGGCCGACCGGTCGAGCCGCTGCGGCTCCCCCTCCCGAAGAACCGGCATCCCGGACGCGATTTCGCATCCCCGACCAGCTCCGGTACTCCACCACCGTGCGGCGGCAGGGGCGAACGCTGCGCGTGGTGCGTGATATTCCGTACCGCTTTGCTCGTCCCCATCTCGCCTTGCCGGGGGAGTACAACGACCTCTCCGGGGACCACAATGCGGCACGCCTGGGGATGTTCGGTCTGCCGGAGTTGCGGACTCCCGAAGACTTGGCCCGCTGGTTCGGCATCCCACTGGGGCGGCTGGCTTGGCTGACCGGACGGTTCTTTGAGAATGAACGCCCGCAATCGGAGCAGGCGGCCCATTACCACTTCCACTGGGTCAAGAAGAAGACAGCCGGGTATCGCCTGATCGAGGCCCCGAAGGTCTTGCTCAAGACGGTCCAGACGCAAATCCTGCGAGGCATTCTCGACAAGGTGCCCGCTCATCCGGCGGCGCACGGGTTCGTCAAGCAACGCTCGATCCGCAGCAATGCGGCTCCGCATGTGGGGAGTGCGTGGGTGTTGAAGCTCGACCTGACGAACTTCTATCCGTCGGTTTCGTTCTCGCGCGTGGTGGCGATCTTTCGGGCGCTGGGGTATGGCCGCGAGGTCGCCATCTGGCTCGGACGGCTGACAACCTCGGCGATTCCTTCGAACCTCAACTCGCCGGACGGGCTGGCCAACACGGTCTGGCCGTACCGCTCGCGCCACCTGCCGCAGGGAGCCCCGACCTCGCCCGCGCTGGCGAACCTCTCGGCATTCAGTCTCGATGTGCGGCTCCAGGGCATGGCCACCAAGTACGGAGCCCGGTACACGCGATACGCCGACGACCTGACGCTCTCGGGGCCAGGCCAGTCCATCCCTGCTCTGCGCGAGATCATCC
>JAYTFV010000433.1:0-4019 GCA_043734065.1 Planctomycetota bacterium | reverse complement strand
AAAGACGGGTGATCTCTGGGAGAACCGCCACCTTGGGTGCCCTGCCCTGAAGGGGTACGTTCTGTGAGAGCGGTCTGACCCAGGGTGCGCGACCTGCGGTCGCGACCCTGGGCTGTGATGTGTGACCCCTGCGGGGTGCAGAGGCCAGCTTGCTGAGGATTGGTTTTTGGATGACTGCTGACTGCTGATAGCTGATGGCTTCCTCTTCGGTTGCGGCCGTGCGGCGCTGTGGCCAGCGTGCCTGAATTGCACGGCTGCCATACGCAAGCGCGCACAATCAAAGAGGTTCTCGCTCGCATCAAGGAAGCCATTGAATTTTGCCTGGAAGAGCAGAACTTCGGCGGCTGACATGGGGAGTGAGTAGTGGTACAACTCTCCGCGTCTTGCGACATTACTCCAACTCGACCAGCCAGAGCCGGATCTCGTTCTGGTACTCGCTGGAGAGATCCCCCTTGACCAGTTCCCGCTCGAAGGCGGCGGCTCCGTACTCGGAGAGGTCGGCGTCCTCGGCACTGGCGAAGCGGTCCTCCGGCTTCACGGCGATCAGCTTGGTCAGCAGGTTCAGCAGCATGGAGTTCCGGGAGACATCCTCGGGGAGGAGAAACGACAACTGCTTGGGGAGCAGCCGCTTGGCGGCGATGAGTTCGTCTTCCGAGTGGACCCCCGAGAACGGGTACTGACCGGAGAGCATCTCGAACAGCACGTACCCCAGGCTGGCCAGATCGGAGGCGGGCGTCGGCGTCGCTCCCTGCTGGACCTCGATGGCGGCGTAACGCGGGGTCCAGGTGCTTTGCGGGGGTCGATCCTCGACGAGGAAGGCCGATCCGAAGTCGATGATCTTCGTATTGCCAGTCCGCTTGAGCATGATGTTCGCGGGCTTCAGATCGGCGTGGATCAGCCCCTCGCGATGCAAGGCCCCGACGCCGACCAGACACTGCCGCAAAATCGAGATCGCAATCCCCGGCTTCAGCCGCAACTGTTCCGAGGTGCGGGTCACGATGACATCGTTGACGTAATCCCAGCGGTCGGAGTCGACCGAATCGCGGACCTGATCGAGGGTCTGCGGGGTGAGCAGCCGCCGCAGGTCGTAGCCATCGACCCATTCCATGGCCTGGATCATGATCCCCTTGTTCTCGACGACGTTATAGACATCGTGCAGGTGGTCCTGCTGCAAGCGGGAGAGCTTCATCGCCAGTCGCGCCAGCCGCGACATATCGGTGCGGTAGTCGGCGATGGTCGGGTATCGATCAGGGCGGAAGAACTTGAGGGCCAGACGGAATGAGACATCGAACGCTCCCTCGCGATCGGCGAGATAGACGATCCCCTGGCCCCCGGCACCGAGTTTGCGCAGCAGCCGATAGCTGACCTCCCAGGCCACATCGTCGCGCGTGACCAGATCGCGGTAATGCTGCGAGAGATGCAGCCCATCCACGTAGTGGGGGTCGTACGTCGCGGTCGGCGTGTGGAAGTGCTCGGTGGGATCGATGGTGGAGGAGGGGTGGGTCATTGAGGGGTGGGGTCGCCTTGTGGGAGCGGGAGAAGTTATCAGTGTTCAGTGTTCAGTGTTCAGTCGTCAGTGATATCTGACAGCGGCTGCTCCGCTGACTGACCACTGAATACTGACCACTGAAAACTTCCACTCATGCGATCAACTCGGCAATCGGTCGGCCATCTGCAATCGGCAGAGGGCGGTTGAGGCTGTCGCGCATCTCGGTCTCCGCCGGGATGCCCAGGAGTTCGAACATTGTGGCGGACAGGTCGCCCAGGGTGACGGGGTCTTTCGCAGGGAACGCCCCCTGCTTGTCCGAGGCTCCATAGACATGCCCGCGTGGCATGCCACCCCCGGCTGCAAGGACTGTATAACAACGGGGCCAGTGGTCGCGCGAGATGTTGTCGTTGAGCCGGGGCGACCGGCCAAATTCGCCCATCCAGAGCACCAGCGTCTCGTTCAGCAATCCGCGTTCCTCCAGATCGTTCAGCAGCACCGGCAGCGTGTGATCGGTCAGCGGGAGTTGCCACGCCTTCAGAATCGGGTACATCCGCGTGTTGTTGAACCCGTGCGTGTCCCAGCCGCCACTGTCGAACTTCTGCCCGCCGATGGTGTTCGAGAAGTAGACGTTGACAAACTTCACCCCCGACTCGACCAGCCGCCGGGCCAGCAGGCAGCTCTGCCCATAGGTGGTGCGGCCATAGCGGTCGCGGAGGGCCACAGGCTCTTGCGAGAGGTCGAACGCCTCGCGCACCTTCGGAGAACTGAGCATCGACAGGGCCCGATCGAAGTAGTCGTGGAGCCCCCGCGCGACGGGCTGGGACTCCAGGGACTTCAGTTGGGAGTTGACGAGCTGTTGCATCTCGCGCCGCCGCTGGAGCCTCTCGGGGGAGACACCGGCGGGGAGGCTGAGTTCGGGGAGCCGGAAAGTCGCGTCGTTGGGGTCTTCGGTGATGAGGAGTGGATCGTGGGTCTTGCCGAGGAAGCTGGCATGCTGGCCGGGAGTCACCGACCCATCGAACATCACATGCGGGAGCGCCACAAACGAGGGCAGTCCCTCAGCGGGCGGCAGAAACCGGTCGGCCACCGAGCCATAGGCCGGGAACAACTCCAGCGAGTCCCGCAGCCGGATATCATCGAGCGCCGGAGCGTGCCCTGTCAGCGCGTGGTAGGCTGCCGAGTTGTGGTTGTTCATCGTGTGGTGAACGCTGCGGATGAGCGTCACCTTGTCGAGGATCTTGGCGGTTTCGGGGAGATGTTCGCAGACGGGGACGCCGGGAATCGCCGAAGAGATCGACCCGAACTGCGTCTTGACGCCGCTGGGGGCGTCGAGCTTGAGGTCGAATGTGTCGACATGGCTGGGGCCACCGAACTGGTATAGGAAGATGACCGACTTGGCCTTGGCGATCCGCCGGACGGTCTCCTCCCCATGCAGGAAATGCTCCATCCCCAGGCCCAGCAACCCGGTCCCGCCAATGCGCACCGCATCCCGCCGCGTGAGCAGCGACGAGAGGTGGGACCGCTGGCTCGCGGGGGAGTTGAACACGGTTTGGCTCCCGGAAGTGAGACGAGACGATGTCGCATGGACCAGGTTCAGAACTGTGGGCATGCGGTTGGACACTGGAGGCGAGAAGGTCGTCGATTTCTCCGAAATCGATGGTTCGGCTCCCAAGAACACGCTTGGTTCCCGCCAGCCGCATCGCTTCATCGATTTCGGAGAAATCGACGACGAGGTCAGCGCGGGCACCCGAACCGAGCCATGATAGCGGCCAAGACTGCCGATCGGCAGGCCAGTTTGGCTCCGCTTGACCCAAATCGGACACACTCTGGCCGGTTCTACCACCCGGATGAATGGCCACAACATTAACGCAACATGCCACTGTGTATTGTGTTATGGAGACATACATGCGACGAATTCCTCGCACAACCCCCGAATTCCCCGTCTTGTCGATCGGCCTGTGTCCCGGTACACCATCCTCCCCGTCATGAACTCCTCTCCTCGCACGTCCGAGGTTCCGCCCCTCTCCCGCACAGATCAGCTCACGCTGATATTCGCGGGACTGGTCGGACTCTCCCTGTTGCTGCTGGCCGTCTGGCTGCAGCCGAATCCCCTCGGATTCGGCACGCATCAACAGCTCGGACTACCCCCCTGCACCTTCCAATTCTGGTTCGGAATCCCCTGCCCCAGCTGTGGGGGAACGACCGCCTTTGCCCATTTTGTCCGAGGACAATGGGGGAGTGCTCTGCGTGCGAACGCGGCCTCCTGCCTGTTCGCGGGTCTGTGTGTGTTGGGCGTTCCGTGGAGTTGGGCCAGTGCGTGGAAGCGGCGGTATCTCGGGGTCCGAGACATCGTGCTGACGCTGGCGGTGATTCTGATCGCGCTTTGCGTCGTGGCGATGAGCCAGTGGGTCGCGAGATTGCTGGGCTGGGTGCCGTGAGGACGTTCCTCGCGGAGTTGGTGTTTGGAGATCAAGGCATTCCTGAGTGTCGTCTTTCGCTCCGCGAAAGAACGTCCTTTCGCGGAGCGAAA
>JAYTFV010000432.1:0-11321 GCA_043734065.1 Planctomycetota bacterium | reverse complement strand
TCCGGTAGCGCACCGGATCACCGTGGTTCTGCAGGTGCAGCGGCCCCGGTGCAGCGGATTCCGTGTTCAGTGTTCCGCCCGGGGTCATCTTGGCTAACTCGCGGTCGTGGATCACCACGCCGTTGTGCTTGAACAGCATCTTGGCATTGGCGGTCTTCTTGTCCCCTTCGAACTTGGCAGCTGTGAAGTCGACATCGTAGGTCTGCCAGACGAGCGGGGGCAGGCACATGTTCACGTCCGGACGCACGACGGTATAGACCCCGCCGCATTCGTTATCGAGGCCATCCAGCCCGAACGAATCGAGGATCTGGCACTCGTAGCGGCCTTGCAGGTAGAACCCGCTGTTGGCCCGCTGCTGACCGCGCGAGTTCGGCATGAATGGCAGGCAGAACTCGAAGTGAATCGTGAAGTTCTGCATCTCGTCGGTGGTGGTGCAGCCTTCCATCAAGAGCCCGGCGTCGTTCTTCTTCGCCCCCGCCTTCCAGTGGGCCTTGAGGCTTTCATCGGTCCCATCGAACAGGACGATGGCCCCTTCCGGTGGCTTGGCACCGACGGTCGGGCTCTTGCGTTCGACCCGCTTGAGCCCCTTGGTGATCTCAGCCACCTTGGCAGCATCGCCTTCTTCAGCCGACTTCGGCTTCAGATCCCAACCCGCACCCGGCAGGCCGCCGGTGTATTTGACTGCGCGAAATTTCCCTTCGCCGAGGGCGATCACCTGCACACCGGCGCCCTCCGCCGCGTATTCGCCCTGCACGAGGAAGTCGGGGTCTTTCGAAGCGGCTTCCACAGTGTCATAAGCCACGCGGTCAGCGGCATAACCGATCGTCGACAGGCAGACGCAAGCTGCCAGACAAGTCCAGACACGAATCATGGGGGGAGTCCTCAAAATGACGTGAAGCGTCCACGGAGCCGATTCTCACAGGGAAGCCGGTCTGGACGCACGCACCACCTTCATACGGCACGGGCGACAAACTCGCAAGGGTCACGAGCAATTGTTGTCGTCGCTGCGTTCGCCAGAACGCGGGCGGACGAGAGTGGACCACTCCCGAGTGATCGACTGCCCTGATGCGTCCCTTGGCCCGAGAGGCTTCGATTGGCGAGCGGTCTGGTGATGAAGAGTCGGCTCTCGTTCGCCCGCGTTCTGTTGAACGCAGCTACGTTGGACCGACCCTGAAGGAGTGGAACACATGCGGCACCGTGTGGAACCCTTTCAGGGTCCGTTCTACGGGTCGGCGCACCCTGTTCGCTCGCGGAGTTCGAGTCCAGCCGCCCACCGACACCCTTTTCCATCAGTGGCAACCAGACTCATTGACCCGTGTTGATGCGACCGATATATTGGAGATTCCCGATCCGACCTTCGGTTCCAAAGGCGTCCCTGTGTCCCGACTTCCATTGAACCTCCGTGGGTGCGTCGAAGCTCGACAGCTGGAAGCTCTGGGGCGTCGCGGATTCCTCAAATTGGGGGCTTTAGGGGCCGCGGGACTGGGGCTTTCTCAGCTACTCCAGGCTCAAGTTCAAGCCGACACCCAGTCCACGCACCGAGCCAAGTCGGTCATCATTCTTTGGATGCGTGGCGGGCCCAGCCATATTGATATGTGGGATCCCAAGCCCCACGCCCCGCCGGAATACCGGGGCGAGTTCGGCACGATGTCCACGAATGTGCCGGGCATTCAACTCACAGACATGCTCCCGCTGACGGCGGGCATCATGGATCAGTGGTCCATCGTCCGCAGCTTGACCCACGAGGACGCCGGGCATTCATCCGGGGATCAAATGTGTTTCACCGGGTATAAGTCCGGCCCGTCCCCCGATGAGAACATCCATCCCAGCTGTGGCTCGATCGTGGCGGACAAGCTGGGGAAGCAGAATCCTCAGTTGCCAGCATATGTGATGGTGCCGCGGCAGGTGCCAGGGACGGGTGCGGCGTACTTGGGGGCCGCCAATCAACCGTTCGAGACGCAGAGCGATCCGGCCAGTCCCGGCCCGTTCAGCGTGCCGAATTTCTCGATGCCCGAGGGGCTGAGTGTCGATCGCCTGGGGGATCGTCGGGCGATGCTGGCCAGCTTTGATCGCCTGAGACGTGAGGCCGATGCGAAGGGACAAGTCCAGGCTCTCGACCGGTTCCAGAGTCAGGCGTGGAACATGATTACCTCGCCCGAGGCTCGTCTGGCGTTCGACCTGGATGCCGAGACTCCCGCGACTCGCGAGCGGTATGGGCGGATGCCCGCCTTCGACCCGGGAGCGTCGAACCGCTGCGGGGCACCGGCCTGGAGCCAGCGCATCCTGCTGGCCCGCCGACTGGTCGAAGCGGGGGTGCGGCTGGTGACGGTCGACCTCCGCTGGTGGGATACGCACGTGAAGGGATTCGAGTCGTTGCGGCTGGGGTTCCTGCCGCGTTGGGACCGGGCCTACACGGCACTCATCACCGATTTGCGAGAGCGGGGACTGCTCAATGATGTCATGGTCGTCGCGTGGGGCGAGTTTGGTCGCACCCCGCGCATCAACAACGACGCCGGTCGCGACCACTACCCGAACGTGTTCAGCGCCGCTCTCGCCGGAGGAGGCATTCGCGGAGGTCGCGTCGTCGGGGAATCCGACTCGCACGGGGCCTTTCCCAAGTCGAATCCCAAGTCGCCGCAAGACGTGCTGGCCACGATTTATCGCCATCTGGGGATCGATCCCAGCCAGAGTTACATCAACAACGCCGGGCGACCGGTCCCGATCTTGCCCAGCGGCACGCCGATTACGGAATTGTTTGGGTAGCTGGCAATGACAAAAGAAAAGGCAGTCCATCACTGAATGGACTGCCGTTGGGTCTGCAAGCCGCCGCCAGCGGTCGATGGCTACTTGGGCTTACTCGCCTCAAAGCCCGACTCCGGTGGCACCCCGACCGTCTCGCACAACTCTTCACGGATGATATTCACGCTTTTCGGGGCTTCGATCCCGATTTTGACGGTATTCGGCCCGATGCGAACGATGTTGATCACCACATCCTCACCGATGAGGATTCGCTCGCCTGCCTTCCTCGACAGTACCAACATGGCTCTCTCCTTCCTGGTCTAGTGCGCAGCTACCCTCTCAACCATGAGAGGGCCCGATTGAATCAATTCAGCCGCGACATCGAAATGATAACAGCCGCTTCCCGCCCCGTCCAGTAAATTCTACAAGAACGATTGTGCCTGGAAAACAGGCTGCCTGATTTTTGGGCAATCCGTGGGGGCCAGCGAAAAACCACACGCTCGCAGTCTGACTTCCGAAGTCTCCGAAGACTTCGGAAGGAGTGCGGTCGCCATTCTACGCAGGTTCTCGCTCCTCGGCCCCAACGGGGCCCGACTCGATAGCCCAGGGCGAAAGCCCTGGGAAATCGGATGCCAAACACGCCCCCAAGGCCCAACGGGCCGTCACTCGACTCCGCCAGAGAGTGACGGCCCGTTGGGCCTTGATCCGTTGAGAATCCCATGTGTTCACAGGGCTGCGCCCTTGGGCTATCGAGTCCAGCCCCTTCGGGGCGAGAATCCCAGGGGATTCTGCGTACAATGGCGACCACTCTCCTTCGGAAGTCTACTCCGAGCGCTGGTCTCGGCGGCCCACGTTCTGGCGAACGTGGCTACGGATGAGTTCAGGAGTGGAATCCCATCGTCTCGTAGTGGTCCAGCGGCTCCACATCGACGATCTTGAGGGCCAGAATGGCAGAGAAACTGACCATCAGCTTGCGGGCTCCGATGGTGTCGGGCCGCTCGCGCTGGACGAGTAGAATCCCTTCATTGATGCGGAAGTCGTTGAACGCCACCGGCTCTCCAAAGGACGGGATCAGGACGCCGACCTTGGGAAAAGTCTTCGGCCAGTTCTCAAACATTTCCCGCCAGGAGTTGTCGCCTTCCACGTCCGCCGCCTTCCAAAACCGGTTACCGAGCCACTTGCCGAGTTTGTTTCGACACCCGTGCAGGATGGAAGTGAAGCGGAATACCAGAGCCCGAACAACGCGACCTGCTAGTTCATTTTCAGCCAATACCAACGATAAACGCCACACCGACGGATCGGTGTGGCGCTCTCGGATGACCCCATGGGGATTCGAACCCCAGTAACAGGACTGAAAATCCTGTGTCCTAGGCCACTAGACGATGGGGCCAGCGGGTAGGTAAGGTATCGACCCCGGCCAGACTGTCAAGGTTCTCGAAAATCTTTCTTTTGGTTTCGAGTCCCGCAACTCGGTCGCAACATCCGATTTCGCAACCCTTTCCAATCATTCCGGCAGGACAGGCTGCGTCATGAGAATTGCTCTGGGCCAACTCAATCCGACGGTCGGCGACCTGCGCGGAAACTGCCAATTGATCGAGCAGGCCCACCGCGGAGCCTCCGAAAACGGATCACAACTACTGATCCTGTCTGAGTTAGCAGTCAGCGGATACCCGCCGAAGGATCTACTCCTGCGTGATGGTTTCATTGGCAACTGTGACGCCGCGGTCGAGCAACTGGCCGGGCTGACGGTCGGCCAGGCGGCGATTCTGGTCGGTCATCCGTCAGCGGGCGAGCATGGCTCGCTCCACAATTCGGCCTCGCTGCTGGCCGACGGAAAAGTGGTGGCCCGCGTCCACAAGACGCTCCTTCCCAACTATGACGTGTTCGACGAACGCCGGTATTTCCGACCGCAACGCCCCGACCAACTCCACCCCATCGAGTTCCAGGGCCGCAAACTCGGCATCCATATCTGCGAGGACGCCTGGTGGGGACAGCCCGAGACGTTCTACCACATTCCCGAGGAGCACTTCGTTGATCCGGTTCGCGAACTGGCCCGGTTGGGAGCTGACCTGCTCATCAACCTCTCCGCCAGTCCGTTCGAAGGCCACAAGCCCGCCCGCCGACGCGACATCATCGCCGCCCATGCGAAGGCCACCGGCCTCCCCTTCGTCTTCGTCAACCAGATCGGCGGCCAGGACGACATCGTCTTCGACGGCCACAGTTTCGTCATGGACGGCCAGGGCCAGATCCGACACCAGTCCGCAGGGTTCCGCACCGACCTCGATCTCGTGGACCTCGACCATCTCCCACCCGCAATCGACCCCCGAGATCCCCCGCGCGAGCAGCAGTTGCTGGAGGCGTTAGTGCTGGGGCTGAGAGACTACATGCGTCGCTGCGGGTTCACCGATTGCGTCCTCGGGCTCTCGGGAGGGATCGACAGCGCCGTCGCCTGCTACATCGCCGCCCGAGCCGTCGGTCCGCAGCACGTGCATGGACTGCTCATGCCCAGTCGCTACAGCAGCCCGCACTCGATCGACGACGCCTGGGCCTTAGTGAAAGCTCTCGGCGTCGACGGCCAACTGATCCCGATTGACGACGCCCACCGAGCCTACGAAGGGCTGCCGGTGGTGGGCGAAGACCTCGCGAGTCAGCCCGCAGGTCTCGCCGACCAGAACCTGCAAGCCCGCATCCGAGGGGCGATCGTGATGACCCGCAGCAACCGCCGCGGCTGGATCGCCCTGGCCACCGGGAACAAGAGCGAACTGGCCGTGGGGTACTGCACGCTCTACGGCGACATGTGCGGCGGGTTCGCGGTGCTGTCGGACCTCTATAAGAAGGACGTATACGCCCTGGCCCGGTACATCAACTCGACGATGGAGAAGCGCGAGGTGATCCCGCACAGCACCATCGACAAGGCCCCCAGCGCGGAACTCGCCCCGAACCAGTTCGACCAGGACACCCTGCCGCCCTACCCGATCCTCGACGCGATCCTGGAAGGGCTCGTCGACCGCGAGGACTCGATCGCCGAACTCGCCAAGCAGTTCCCGATCGAGCAAGTCCGCTGGGTGGCCCAACGCCTCGACCGCAACGAATTCAAACGCCGCCAGATGCCGCCGGGGGTCAAGCTCACGCCCCGAGCGTTTGGGTTTGGCAGGCGCATGCCGATGGCCATGCGGGTGGAGTATTGAGAGGCTACCTACATCAGACAATTCGAACACAACAAAAAGTCTCCCACGGTCGAGGTGCTGTTCCGTCTGTGCAAGGCATTGGGGTCTCCGCTTCCGAGGTCATCGCCCGTGTTGAGCTTTCAGCGAAGCCAACTCGTCAGAAGTCGTCAGATGCAATTGGGTTGTTTCGCCTCTTGGACAACATTGTCCAAGGGTTTGTGAACGGTCTGGACCACAGGCTCCACAGCGGTCCCCCGTACAACCGAGGATCGGGCAGTTCTGGTCCCCTTTGATCCCGGAAGCCCGCTGTTGGCCTCGTGATGCTTAGCCTTGCACCTCCTCCACGAACTGAAACCGAGGGACGCTCTTTCCGTCCACCTGAACGGTTTCGAGGAACATCGCCTTGGGCCTGACCCACATTCTGCGGTCCCCGTAATCCTGCTGGTAGACAATCATGACCTCTTGGGTCTCGCTGTGGAGAGCCACGCCCAGGACGATGTAATTCTGGCCCTTGAAGTGTTGGTAACGGCCCGGCTGTACGTTGTGTTCAGGCATCTCGCCTCCAGTCATGGTTCGATTGCTTCCGAAATCCCGTCAGACGGATTGTTCCACCAATGAACTGATTGCGACTACTATAGCGTCCTGCACCATTGGAACACCAAGATAGTGATCGTGGAGTCACTTTGAAGAGCCAGTCCTTCAGAACGGAGTTGCCATGAGTCTCACCATCGACGTAATCTCCGATGTCATCTGCCCGTGGTGCATCATCGGGAAGCGGCGGCTGGAGAAGGCCATCGCTGCTCTGAATGGACAGCACGAGGTTCGAGTGAAATGGCAGCCCTTTCAACTCAACCCCACGATGCCACACGAAGGCATCAGCCGTCGGGCGTATCGCATCGGAAAGTTTGGCAGCTGGGAGCGTTCGCAGGAGTTGGATGCCAAGCTGATTGCCGTTGGAGAAACGGAAGGCATCCATTTTGCATTTGATCGCATCGAACGGACACCCAACACGGTGGATGCCCATCGGCTCATCGGACTGGCAGACCAGCATGACTCTCAGGATACTGTGATGGAGGGGCTGTTCCGTGCCTACTTTTCCGAGGGGCGGGACATCAGCGATCGCCAGACACTCGCTGATGTGGTGGTCGAATCAGGACTGGAGCGGCAACTCGTCGAGGACACGCTGAATAGCGATGAGGGCATGGCTGCGATCCAAGACGCTGAGGGACTCTCTCGCCGTCATGGAGTGAGCGGGGTGCCGTTTTTCATCATCAATGAAAAGGTGGCACTGTCCGGAGCACAGGCTCCGGAGGCGTTTCTGGAGGCGTTCCGGCAGGCGATTGGATTGGGCATCAAGAACTGATTCAGCCGACCACGTTGCAGTCACATCGGATACCCACCATTCATGCCCCTTCTTAAAACGATCTCGAAGTCTGTGCTGGCGATCTTCATGATCGGGGCTGGCATCATGCACTTGGTGCATCCAGCGTTCTTCCTCAAAATCATGCCGCCGTACCTTCCACTCCACGAGGAGTTGGTACTGCTGAGCGGCGTCTGCGAGTTACTGCTGGGCATTCTGCTGTTGGTCCCAAGATATTCCCGATGGGCAGCGTGGGGAATCATCGCCCTGCTGATCGCCGTCTTTCCGGCGAATCTGCACGTCTTCCAACATCAAGAGCTGCTCCCCGCACCGCCACTCGTTCACCTTCTGCGGCTTCCCTTGCAGGGAGTTTTCATCCTATGGGCGTATTGGTATACGAGAACCTCAAAGACCGAGACGTGATCTGACGAGCAGGCGTTCCGAGGAACCGAACACTCAAAGATTGCCAATTGGAAGCCACCCGAACTGGGAAGCCACTGTGACTCGCCTCTTTCTGCTCATTCTGTTCCAGCTGCCACTGACCGATGAAGCGATGGCCGATGAGCCAATCGCCGTTGACGCCAGTACGCTGCATCACAAAGTCCTGTGTGGCTATCAGGGCTGGTTCCGGTGCCCGGACGATCCCGCCCAACAAGGCTGGCGGCATTGGAGCCGTGACGGTGGGAAGATCAACCCGCAGACGCTCACGTTTGAGATGTGGCCTGATCTCAGCAAGTTCGACGACGACGAGAAGTATCTCGTTCCCGGCTTCACACACACGGATGGCTCGCCCGCTCACCTGTTCAGTTCCGCCCATCCCAAAACCGTGGACCGACACTTTCAGTGGATGCAGCAGTACGGCATCGACGGAGTATTCCTCCAGCGGTTCCTCGCCGATCTTCGAAGTCCGTCGGTGGATCAGGTGTTGGCCAACGTCCAGCAATCGGCCAACAAATCGGGGCGCACCTTCGGTCTGTGCTACGACCTGAGCGGGACACCGAAAGAGAAGGTCTATGACCTGCTCGTTGCGGACTGGAAGCGATTGGTGGATGAGAAGCAGATCACCCAGGATGCCTGTTACCTGCATCACGATGGCCAGCCGGTGCTGTTCATCTGGGGCTTCTACAGTGATCGGTTCGGACCAGAGTTGGCTCACAAGATCATCGACTTCTTCCAGAACGACCCACGGTATGGCGTCACGCTCGTGGGCGGTTGTCAGTGGTACTGGCGTACTGAAAAGAATCCGGAATGGGCCAAGGTGTTTCGCCGCTTCGATGTCATCAGCCCCTGGAACGTGGGCAACTCCACCACGCTCAACGGTCAACGACACGCAGCGACCGGCTACTGGAAGGATGACCTCATCGAAGCGAACAAGGCAAATATGAAATACTTGCCGGTCCTCTATCCGGGATTTGGCTGGACCAACTTACAAGGACATCAGGCTGCCAAAGATGATCTCCCCCGCTTGGGTGGTGAGTTCTTCTGGCGGCAGTTTTCGACCGCCGCAGACCTCGGTGTCGAGATGGCCTACGTGGCGATGTTTGACGAAGTGGATGAAGCCACAGCCATTTTCAAAGTCAGCAACACTCCCCCGCAACCGGGCCACTTTGCGACCTATGAGGGCCTGCCAGCGGATTGGTATTTGCGACTGACGGGTGAGGGCACGAAGCTGATTCGGGGGGAGAGAAAGAATCAACTGCTGATCCCGATCCAGCCCTGATCGTGCGAGTCGCTCGGCGGTCATTTTCTCAACGGGAACTCTTGCCGTTGTTTTGGGGACAAGCGCTCGATGGCGTATCGCAGCATCGTGCGAGGCATGACGGTTCCGTGCTGTTCGAGGAAGTTTGTCAGCGTTGGTTCGTGCCGTTTTCCGACTTCCCTCAGCATCCATCCCATCGCTTTGTGGATCAGGTCTTCCGTGCCAGAGAGTGGGCTTCGAGTTCGTCGCCCGCCCGCTTCAGCAGACTCTCCCAACTGATTTTGGCTGGGACGATGGGCGGCTTGTTGTATGGCGACTTGGTCTGCTCGTCGGCCATTTTGAGAAACAGCAGAAACGTGATCTGCTCCGTGTAGGCCATGTCCGACAGCCCATCGTCCCGCAGAACATAGGCCAAGTTCCGACACTCCGCGCTGAAGCCGACAGGGTTTCATTCCCTTTTGGCAATTGACCTTACGTGAAATGGAAGAACCTGTGCTCCTTCCGTGATGTTTGCTTCACGAACAATCACGAGAGGGCGCAGGCATGGAAGCCAAGGTGCGGCGGGTCAAGGTGTCTTGTGGGGGGGCGACTCATCCGTGTCCGACGTGTGGGACGCGGGGGCGACGGAAGGAGAGTCTCTCGCGGGAGGTGCGGTCGATCGCCTACCGCGAGATCGTGATCCTCGAAGTGACGTATGCGGAGTATCGGGCTTGCCGCGGATGCTGCAAGACCTTTCGCAGCTCGCCGCCGGGGATTGGGCCGCGTTGCCAGTATGACAACCGGGTGCGGGAGGCGGTCCTGGATCGGTTGATCGAGGACCAGCTGAGCATCCCCAAGTTGCTGGCGGCGATGCAGCGGGACTTCTGCCTGGAGCTGTCGGAGGGGTTCGTCTACGACTGCATTCGAGGTCGGGTGGCGGAGCTGGACTGTGCGGAGTATCGCCGCTGGACGCTCGCACATTTCAGTGGCACGTTGTGCATCGACGAGTTGCATCTGGGGCGATACACGCTGCTCTTGGCGACGGACCCGATCGGTGATTTTCCGGTGGCGTTCGCGCTGGTCGACAGCAACGATGCGGAGCATATGGGGCGGTTCCTGGCGAACTTGAAGTCCCACGGCTTCGAGCCGCGCGTGGTGATTACCGATGGCTCGCTGCTGTACCCGAAAGTGCTGGCCGAGCAGTGGCCGGACGCGGAGCATCAACTGTGCGTGTTCCATGTGTTGCAGGACGTGAATCGTCATGTTCTCGATGCGGTCAAGCGGCTGCGGCGGGCCATGAAACGGCGCGGCCAGCGCGGTCGCAGGCGAGATCGCGGTCGCCCGAGGAGGACCGCTCGCAAACGCCAGTCACTCACACTGGAGGAGCAGTCGAACTTCGTGTTCAAACACCGCTATTTAATCGTGACCAAGGACGAGAACCTCGACGACACGCAGCGCGCGGACTTGAAGACGATGTGCGAATACCTTCCCGAACTCCAGTCGCTGCGGCGGTTCGTGAACCGGGTGAACCAGCTGTTCGACAGCGATCAGACGCCGCACCAAGCCCTCTGCCGCCGCGCCGCCTTGCAGCGCGCGGTGACCCAGCGTGATGTCACCTGGACCACGATCCCCGAACTGGCCAAGGCCATGAAAGTCCTCGCTCCTCGCCAGTTCAAAAAGTGGATCAGTTCAGAAAGATGATCGCCTTCCTCCGCACCTCGCCCGCACCACCCGCCGGGGCCTCGAAACGCACCCGAGACAAACGCCCTCCCGTGATTCGCACCAACAACCAGGTCGAACGCACCCACCGCCAACTGCGGTTCTTCGAAAAGACACGCTACAAATGGCGCCGCCGCCGCAACATCGTCCGCTTCGTCCTGCTGGCCTTCACCCGCTGGCGCGACGCCCACCCCACCGCCACCGCGCCCCCCCACACCAATCCGCCGCCTGATTCCAGAAACCCTGTCGGCTTCAGCGCGGAGTGTCGTTGTTTTGGACCATATCCTTATCAAGGGGCAGTCCGGACATCCGGCCTTCTGGCGGATTGCTCCTAAACTTCTTGCCCCAAGATTACCCCCATGTTTTACCCCACCGAACTTTCCCCAAACATTTCACCGTAAGCCATTACTGCTATGCGAGTCAAAGTGGAGGATACCGGACTTGAACCGGTGGCCTCTTGCATGCCATGAAGACTTGGAACCGCAGGTCATTTGGTGGAAATGGCCAATTCGTTAGGGTTTTATCGTCTTTTGTGCGTGTCTCGTCAAGTGTCATTCCATCTGTTGAGCCCGGTTGAAAACGGTGGCGCGGGCCGGGGGAAAATGGCGGCGCGGGGTATGGGGGGATTGAAAGGCTGGGCTCTGGGTGAGCCTGGGAA
>JAYTFV010000431.1:0-13126 GCA_043734065.1 Planctomycetota bacterium | reverse complement strand
GGCCCAGACGACGAGGCTTTGGCCTCGGCGGCAGTCACCGGCGGCGAAGATGCCGGGGATGTTGGTGGCGTACTTCCCGTAGTCGGCTTTGAAGTTGGATCGCTGGTCCTTGTCCAGGCCCAACTGGTCGGCGATCGTTTGCTCGGGGCCTTTGAAGCCCAGGGCCAGGAAGCAGAGTTGGGCGGGCCATTCCTTTTCGCTGTTCGGGACGACGGAGAACGGGGTCTTCTTGGCGGGGTCGGGCTTGGACCAATCGAGCTGGACGGTCTGGATGGCGCGGAGGTGGCCGTCGGCATCGCCGAGGAACTCGGTGGTCTGGATGGCGTACTCGCGCGGGTCATCGGTGAGAGTCTTATTCGGGTTCTGGCTGTAGTCGAAGACGGTGGCGGCTTCGGCGTGGCCGTAGTCGGCTTTGAAGACCTTCGGCCATTGCGGCCAGGGGTTGTTCGCCGCCCGCTCGTTCGGCGACTGCGGCACGACCTCGAAGTTCACAAGGCTCTGGCAGCCGTGGCGCAGCGACGTGCCGAGGCAGTCGTTGCCGGTGTCGCCGCCGCCGATGACCACGACGTGCTTCCCTTTGGCCGAGATGTACTTCCCGTCCTTGAGGTGCGAGTCGAGCAGGCTCTTGGTGTTGGCCTGCAGGAACTCCATCGCGAAGTGAATGCCCTTCAACGGGCGGCCGGGGGTTTTGGCGAAGAAGTCGTTCGGCGAGGTCGATCCGACCGCCAGGACCACGGCGTCGAACTGGCTCATCAGTTCCGTGGAGTGGATGTCGGTACCCTTGGTGCCGCCGATTTCCACACCGGTTTTGAAGGTGATCCCCTCTTCGCGAAGGAGCTTGACCCGCCGCTCGACGAGTTCCTTCTCCAGCTTCATGTTCGGGATGCCGTACATCAAAAGCCCGCCGATGCGGTCGGCCCGCTCAAAGACGGTCACTAGATGACCAGCCTGGTTGAGTTGGGCAGCTGCTGCGAGACCGGCGGGGCCGGAGCCGACGACGGCGACCTGCTTGCCAGTGCGGGAGTGGGGATGGACCGGCTTGATCCAGCCCTCGGCGAAAGCACGGTCGACGATCGACTTTTCGATCGTCTTGATGGCCACCGGCGGCTCGTTGATGCCCAAGGTACACGACCCCTCGCAGGGGGCGGGGCACACGCGCCCGGTGAACTCGGGGAAGTTGTTCGTCTTGTGCAGACGGTCGCTCGCCTCGCGCCACTGGTCGTGGTAGACGAGGTCGTTCCACTCCGGAATCAAGTTGTGCAGCGGGCACCCGGCGGCCATCCCGGCCATCAGATCGCCGGTGTGACAGAACGGGATGCCGCAGTCCATGCAGCGAGCTCCCTGCTGCTGGAGATCCGCATTGGGGATCTTCTCGTTGAACTCGTTCCAATCGAGAATCCGGAGCTGCGGCGCCCGCTCGGTGGCGGTCTGGCGGGGGAATTCTTTGAATCCGGTGGGTTTGCCCATGGTGAGAGTTTTCAGTCGTCAGTGGTGAGTTGTGGGTGTGTGGTAGAGACGATGTTGAGTCAGACTCGATGTCGATCAAGAATCATCTTGAGCGACCGTGTCCAGCGACCGCTTCAGTGAGAGCGTCTTATGGACGAAGTCGATTTGGAGCCGATGCTCTTTCATCAGGCGAGTTCCGACCAATGCCATCGAAGTGTCGGCAAATGTGGTTTCCACCGTCATGAGTGACCCATCAAAATCGATCTCGACCTGGTACACGTCCTCTTCGATCTGTTGACCACCAGCCAGGTCCGATTCGACCGAGCCGATAAAGTCCTGCGAAGCCGCTCCCAAGAAAGTCTCCGGCAGTTCCAAGTCCCCGCGAAAACCGGAGTCGACCACGGCCATCAAGTCTTGATCCGCATACCGAAGAGGGATCAGCGGGCTGCCTGTGCGATTCACAAAGCTAGTGATCATCGGCGTCCTCCCTTCTGGTAAAAGGCTGTCGAACCGATGCGTTTCAACAGCGCTGGGGGAGCATCCTTTCCACGGATGGCCAGCAGTTCACCTGTTGAGTCCACAATGACAATGGTGCCGCTATGAGGTTCGATGGCGGCAATTCGTCCGACCTCACCGGTGAGGTCGTGAATCGTCTGATAGTCATCCCACAGCCTGTTGGCTGCCTCAATTTCATCGACGGTCATGCGAGTGGAAAGGTGCATGCGATGAGACATCGCCGGGGCTCCCTTCTGGTAGAACGTCGCGTAGCCGATCCGCTTAAAGAGAAGCGGAGCTGCGCATTCACCACGAAGTGTGACGACTTCGCGAACGGAATCCGCAATCACAATTTCACCCGTGCCAGGGTCGATGCCCGCGACCCGACCCGTTTGATTCGAAAGGTCATGAGTTGCCAGATAGTTTGTCCAGAGACGATCGGCGACCTCGACTTCTTCGTCAGTCATTAAACGCGGTTCTGGTTCTGTTGGGCATGTCATGATTGGCCTCGCTTGGCCCGTTGGAACCACTCGCGGATCGAGAGTGTGAATCCGGGAAGCACGGAACCGCCATCGAGCGTGTCGTCGATTCCCACCAGATGGCAGTCGCGCGGAGTGGTCCAGACCTCGATGGTGATGGTTACCGGGTAAACGATCCACACGAGTTCCACACCGGCCTCGAAGTATTCGCGACGTTTGCGGTCGATCTCGGCGCGAGTGTTCGTACGACTGACGACCTCGACCGCCAGATTGGGAACGATGCCGCAGATGGGGTCTTGAGGAACTTCCTGCGAGCCGACGCGATCCCAGCGGATGAAGCACGCATCGGGAACACGAACCAATCCGTGCTGAAGCCGGGTCATCGCACCATCAGCCATGGCATAGCCAATATCATTTTGAGCCAACCAACTCTCGATGATCGCAAACAGAATCGATGCCAAGCGGCTTTCGAAGTAACCCATCCCCTTCTCCACCAAAGTGCCATCGACCAGTTCGCAGTAACGTCCTTGGGGAGCCAGGAGAGACTCTTCATTGGCTTCTCCCACAGGTGGTGAGAGCCGGACTCGCGACGGAAGGATTCCCCCCAGATCATTCAGGAGATCCTCCAGAGTGCGCAGCGACACCGCGACTTCGTCGTGCGACGAAACCGACGGTTGCGGGGCTTCCAGAATGCTGCTCATGGGACGACTCCGTGGGTCAACTCAAGGTTGGGCACGTCGAGCCAATTCGACGGCGAATGTGGGGCTAACGTCTCGCCGCCACGGGGGCTTGCTCACCGGCGGCGAGGGCGGCTTCGGCGGCTTGGAGTTCCTTCAGGGCTCGTTTGTAGTCGCGCGGCATGACCTTCACGAACTTCTTCAACGAAGACTCCCAGTGTTCCAGCATCCGCGCCGCCACCGTCGAGCCGGTGAACACCTGATGCCGGGTGATGAGTTCTCTGAGTTGGACGATGTCATCGTCTTCGGTCACGTGATCGAGATCGACCAGCTCCGGGTTGCAGTTGGCCTCGAACACCTTGCGATCCGGGGCGTAGACATAGGCCACTCCCCCGGACATGCCAGCTGCGAAGTTCCGTCCGGTCGGGCCGAGGACCGCCACGCGACCTCCGGTCATGTACTCCAGGCCGTGGTCACCGCAGCCTTCCACGACGGCCAGCGCCCCCGAGTTGCGGACGCAGAAGCGCTCGGCAGCGCGGCCCCGGAAGTAGGCTTCGCCGCTCGTCGCCCCGTAGAGGGCCACGTTGCCGATGAGGATCTGCTCCTCGGGGTTGAACGTCACGTCATCGGGCGGGTAGACGATCAGCTTGCCGCCGGAGAGCCCCTTGCCGCAGAAGTCGTTGGCGTCGCCGATGACCTCGATCGTCACGCCCTTCACGGCCCACGCAGCCACCGACTGGCCCGCCGAACCGCGAGCGCGGATGCGGATCGTATCCTCGGGAAGGGCTTGCGGTCCCCACTTCTTCGACACCTCATGACTCAGCGTGGTGCCGAACGCGCGGTCGATGTTCTGGATGTTGACATCCAGAACCACCCGTTCGGCCCGCTGGATCGCCTCGCGGCAACCGGGGATCAGCAGCGTCTGGTCGAGTGACTCTTCCAGGCCGTGCTTCTGGGCGATCTGCTTGTAGGTGCCGACCTTCGCATGCGGCTTGCGGGCCAATGTGAGGATCGGCGACAGGTCGAGGTGCTTGGCCTTCCAGTGCGTGACCGTGGGGTTGAGTTCCATGCAATCGACACGGCCCACCATCTCGTCGATCGACTTGAACCCGAGTTCCGCCATGATCTGCCGTGCGTCCTCGGCCACCATAAACAGGTAGTTGATGACGTGTTCCGGCTGGCCGCTGAACTTGGCCCGCAGCTCGGGATCCTGCGTCGCGATGCCGACCGGGCAGGTGTTGAGGTGACACTTCCGCATCATGATGCACCCCAGGGTAATCAGCGGAGCGGTCGCGAATCCGAACTCCTCGGCACCCAGCATCGCGGCCATCACGACATCACGACCGGTCTTGAGCTGTCCGTCCGTTTCGAGGCGGACGCGGCTGCGGAGGTCGTTCATGACGAGGGTCTGGTGCGTCTCAGCGATGCCGAGTTCCCACGGCAGCCCGGCGTGCTTGATGCTGGTCAGCGGGCTGGCCCCGGTGCCGCCGGAGTCGCCCGAGATGAGGATCTTGTCAGCGTGTCCCTTGGCCACCCCAGCTGCCACCGTGCCGACGCCGACCTCGGAGACGAGCTTGACGCTGACGTTGGCCTTGGGGTTGGTATTCTTCAGGTCGAAGATCAACTGAGCGAGGTCTTCGATCGAGTAGATGTCGTGGTGCGGCGGCGGGCTGATGAGGCCCACGCCGGGAGTCGACAGGCGAGTGGCGGCGATGATCTTGTCGACCTTGTGGCCGGGGAGTTCGCCGCCTTCGCCGGGCTTGGCCCCCTGCGAAATCTTGATCTGCAACTCGTCCGCGTTGGTCAAGTACCACGACGTGACGCCGAACCGCCCGCTGGCGACCTGCTTGATGGCCGACCGCTTCGAGTACAGGTTCTTGTCTGAATCGCCGTTGATGTTCCAACGCCCGATCGTCTGCTGCAACTGCTCGTGGCGCGGCTCGTCGTACTGGAAGGGGCTGAACCGTTCGGGGTCTTCGCCGCCCTCGCCGGTGTTGCTCTTCCCCTGCAGGACGTTCATGGCGATGGCCACGGTCTCGTGCGCCTCCGCCGAGATCGAGCCGTAGCTCATGGCCCCGGTGCAGAACCGCTTGACGATGTGCTGGGCCGACTCGACTTGATCGAGCGGGATGGCCGTCGCGGGCTTAAAGGTCAGCAAGCCGCGCAGCGTCCCCTCTTTATGCGCCTGGTCATTGACCAGCTTGGCAAAGCGAGTGTAGGCCGTCTTGTCACCGGTGCGAGCGGCATTCTGCAGCTCGGCGATGGTGAACGGGTTCCAGTGGTGGCGTTCGCCGTTGTACCGCCAGTGGACGTTGCCGTAGTTCGGCAGCACGGGCAGGCGTTCCTGCTCGGTGCGGCTGGGGTAGCCGACCTCGTGACGGCGGATCGTCTCTTCGCCGATGAGGTCGAAGCCGATCCCCTTGATGCGGCTGGCGGTGCCCCGGAAGCAGACGTTGACGACCTCGTCCGAGATGCCGAGGGCTTCGAAGATCTGAGCCCCCTTGTAGCTGGCCAGGGTCGAGATCCCCATCTTGCCCATGACCTTGAGCATCCCCTTCTTGATCGCCTCGCGGTAGGTCGCGACGATGGTCTGCTCGTCGAAGCCCGCCTTCAGTTCGCCGTGGTGCTTGGCGTCGCGAATGGCTTCAAAGGCGAGGTACGGGTTGATCGCATCGGCCCCGTATCCGGCCAGCAGGCAGAACTGATGCACATCGCGGGCCTCCGCCGTCTCGATGACAATGCCCAAGCGGGTGCGGAGTTCCTTCTTGACGAGGTGGTGATGCACTGCCCCGCAGGCCATCAACGAGGGAATCCCGACGCGGCCATCGCAGGCGTCGCGATCGCTCAGCACCACGAGGCTATACCCGTCGGCGATCGCCTGTTCGGCTTCGCGGCAGATGCGCTCGATGGCCGGACGCAGACCCTGCGGCCCTTCGGAGCGAGCCCAGGTCATATCGATCGTGCGTGTCTTCCAGCCGCGATAGACGCCATCCATGGCCTTGATCGCACTGGTCTCCTCATCCGTCAGAATCGGGTGCGGCACGCGCAGCCGGTGGGCGTGCTGCTCGGTGGTGTCGAGGAGGTTGGCCTCGGGGCCGATGAAGCACTCCAGCGACATGATGATCTCTTCGCGGATCGAGTCGATCGCGGGGTTGGTCACCTGAGCGAAGAGCTGCTTGAAGTAGTCGGACAGCATGCGCGGCTGATCGGAGAGGCAGGCCAGCGCGGTGTCGTCGCCCATCGAACTGATGGGATCTTTCTTGGAGTTCAGCATCGGGATCAGCATGAACTGCATCGTCTCGGTGCTGTAGCCGAAGGCTTGCATCGCATTGAGCAGTGCCTCGCCGCGAATGTGCGGAGCGGTCGATCCGGCGGGCAGTTCACTCAGTTCGAGCTTCTGCTTCGCGACCCACTCGCCATAGGGGCGGCGCTGGCAGATGTCGGCCTTGAGCTCGTCGTCCCCGATGATGCGGCCCTTCTGGAAGTCGACGAGGAACATCTTGCCGGGCTGCAAGCGGCCCTTGAGCTTCACGTTCTTGGGGTCGATGTCGAGGACGCCGACTTCGCTGGCCATGATGACGCGGTCATCATGCGTGACGTAGTACCGGCTGGGGCGGAGGCCGTTGCGATCAAGCACAGCCCCGATGTAGCGCCCATCGCTGAACGAGATCGACGCCGGGCCGTCCCACGGTTCCTGCAGGGCCGAGTGGAACTCGTAGAACGACTTCTTGTAGGCGGGCATGTCGTGATGCTCCTGCCATGCCTCAGGGATCATCATCATCACCGCCTCGGGCAACGAGCGGCCCGAGAGGTGCAGGAGTTCGAGCGCATTGTCAAAATTCCCCGAGTCGGAGCAGTACGGCTCGATGATCGGGAACAGCTTCTGGAGGTCGTCTTTGAACAGCGGTGAACTCATGACCCCCTGGCGAGCGTTCATCCAGTTGGCGTTCCCCTTGACCGTATTGATCTCGCCGTTGTGCGACATGAACCGCTGCGGGTGGGCGCGGTCCCAACTCGGGAACGTGTTGGTGGAGAAACGGCTGTGAACCATCGCGAAGTGCGACTGGTAGTCGGGGTCGCGGAGGTCGGGGAAGTAGGGCATCACCTGGGGCGGGGTGAGCATCCCCTTATAGACGAGGACGCGGGTCGACAGCGTGCAGCAGTAGAAGGCCAGTGCCTCGGGGTGGGCCGATTCGCGGATCTTGTGCGAGGCGACCTTGCGGATGACAAACAGTTGGCGTTCGAAGGCGGCGTTGTCGATCCCCGGAGCGGCTCCGACGAAAAGCATCTCCATCCACGGCTCGGCCGCGATGGCGGACGGACCGATGTCGGCTCCGGTCGGGTCTTGCGGGACGTTCCGCCAGCCGATCAGCGTCTGGCCCTGCTGAGCGATGACGGCGTTGACATGCGCCTTGAACTCGTCGTGGTAGGCCGGGTTCTTGGGCAGGAACACGACCCCGGCGGCGTAGAGGCCCTTCGCAGGTAACTCAACGCCGAGGTCGCGGCGAGCCACCTTGCGCAGGAACGCATCCGGCAGAGCGGTCATGATTCCGGCCCCGTCGCCGGTGTTCTCCTCGCAGCCGCACGCGCCTCTGTGGGTCATGTGGACCAGGATGCGGGCGGCGTCATCGACGATCTGCCGCGAGGCTTTTCCCTTGATGTGCGCGACGAATCCGACACCGCACGAGTCGTGCTCGGTCTCGGCGGAATAGAGACCGTGGGACTGCGGGAGTCCATTGGCGGTCAGTTCGATTTCGTGGCGTTGCATCGCAATCTCGACTTCGATGATCGGCCTCGGGAGATCGAGCGCACGGGTCGTGTACTCGATATACCCCAAAGGCCAAACGGGGGGAGATGAGGGGCCGGAGACATTCTCCGGGGGGCGTCGTGCCCGGCGGGACACCCGTCAGCCTGACGGGGGAAAGCAGTCTATCGGGGTGAACGGGAAGAGGCGGCGATCAAGTGGCCCCCGCTGTCATCCGCGGGGCCGAGACCGGGGCCTCTTCCGCCTGAGCCTCGAGCAACAGGTCTCGAAACTTCGACACAGCCGCCGTCGGCGGTCGCCCCCGTTTTCGGATGATCCCGAGGGGGCGGGTCAGCGGGGCCTTCGCAATCGGGATCGCTGTGAGGAGTCCGAACTCGACCTCGCGGCGGACGCTGTCGAGCGGCAGGATTGAAAGCCCGGCCCCGATCTCGACGGCCCGTTTGATGTTTTCGATATTGTCGAATTGGTGGACAAGTTTAACCTCGACATCGGCATCAAGGAGTGCCCGATCGATCTCGTCGCGAATGGTCAGGTCCGGCGTAAACCCCACAAACGGCTGGTCCCGCAGCTCGGTCAGCTCGACGCTCTTCCGATTCGCCAGTCGATTCCCCGGGGCGACGACAACCCCCATCTCCTGCTGGAGCCAATCGTGACATTCCAGATCGGTGCGAGTCCGGGGGAACGATACGATCCCGAGATCGGCGTTGTCCCGCCGCACTTGGGCATAGACATCATCCGGGTGCAGGTACTCCAACTGGACCTTCACGTCCGGGTAGAGTTGCTCGAACTTCTCGACGTAAGCCTGCATTTGCAGCAGACCGACCGAGTAGATGGAGGCCACCCGCACCCGCCCCACGATCCTCCCATGCCGCAATTGCCGGACCTCGTCCTCAATGGCCTGATACTCATCGCACAGCTTGCGGCAGCCGTCGTAAAACAACTGCCCGCAAGCCGTGAGCTCCAACGGCCGCTTGGTGCGATCGATCAAATCCTCGCCGAGTTTTAGCTCCAGTTGAGCCACCGCCTGGCTGATCGCTGGCTGCGACATTCCCCGCGCCTCCGCAGCCTTGGAAAAGCTGCGGTGCGAAGCGACATCGAGGAAGATCTGAAGGCTGCGAGACAACACGGGAGTATAAGCCGCCTGAATAGTGGGCAGTGGAGTACATAAGGATAGGGGTCTGCGGGGTGAGTGGTCAAGCGCCCGGGCGGCTTTTCGACTTTTCGGGGAGGCCGATTCTCGCTGAGTCATGCTGAGTCATACAGTGGATGCCAGGCGAGTGGCCAGTCCCTCAACACTCAAGTCGTTTCTTAAACGAGCTTCAGCGAGGGAAATAATCTCTGGATCAGAGAAAAGTGTTGATCTCGCGTCCACAGAGGGATGTCCAGTGAAATGGCCAGTGTCGACAAGATCGCATCGGGAAACGGAACCGTGACACCGGCCGCACGCAGAGTCGCCAAGTGATCGCCCACTTCATCCCACAGCGAGTCATCCAATGTGATTTGGCTCAGACTGTCCAGGAGGGCGGTGAGGCTTTGCCGTTGCTTGGGATTTCGTGATCCGGCCAGGACTTCCGCCCGCGTCACACCACAAATCGCGGCTCCGTTGGACTGCATCAAAGTCAACAATTGAGACGACCGCGATTGGAGATACTCGATGATGATCGAAGCATCGACAAGCGTCATGGCAGGTGGTCGTTCGTGTGCTGAAGATCAAACTCTCGCTGCGATTTCCAAGCGTCGAAGTCGTAACCGTCGATATCAATCAGTGCCGCAGGCCACGCCGACCAATCCCCCGTGCCCGGTGTGATGGTGGGACCATCCGCTTCCCGAACGAGGATGTCGACCGTCTTGCCGATCAACGGCCGCAGTTCCGGCAACGTGTCGGAACTCAGTTGTCGGTGGATGTGGATGGCGGTCATTTGTGACTCCTGCGATTGCCGCATCCAGTGTAATCTCCCGATTGACACGATGACAGGCTTGATCTGATTTCACTCACTCTCGATGGGTGGCCCAGACGTTGCTCTGAAAGTCAGGGTGACGGAGGTACAAGAGGGATTGAAAGGTGAGCCGGTCCTCCGTAACCTCTTGTCGCTCCGCAACCCAGACACTCAAAGCAGTGTCTGGGCCACCCCGCCAGATTCACTGGTCTTCCGACTGCCACGATATCGAGGAGACGCACCCGGAAGATATCCATGATCCTGGCCTCTATTTGTTCGTCCCTCAGAAGCACGACCTCGATCTCGGGAATCGGCTCGTGTTCCGTTTTGTGGAGGACCACCTGCCCGACTTGTATCAGAATGTTCGCGACATCTTTCGCCAGAAAGGCGCTTTTTCACGCTTCAAGGACTTGCTCCAGCGCCAGGGCCAGTTGGAGGCTTGGCACCGATACGAAGAGCGTTCCACGGAGGCAGCACTCCGCGAGTGGTGCCAAATCAAGGAACTGTTGCTGGATCAGGGGGAATCCGGCCTTCACGAAGATCCGCAGGTGCAGGATGTGTGCGTCAGGTAGGACTGCCAGAACGGCATGGACTTCCGCCCCGTCTCGCTTTCGCGACCGTATTGACCCCCTTTCGCTAGCGAAATAAACTCCGGCCCGGCAGGGATTTCCGTTCGCTGGCTGTTTCACTGGTTTCGTCAGACGCACCTCGGGAACGGGGATTGCGTTCAGACTGAAATTGCGTCATTCCAGGCGCAATGGGTGAGGTTGACCGGCAGAAGTTGCCGGTGCGGCAGTGTCGACTTTCGCGCCGCGACAGGACGTTCTTTCGCGGAGCGAAAGACGACACTCCCTGCCACGACAGTTTTTTTCGAATGACCGGGCTCCGCCAAGGTCGGCGGGCTCCCCGGCATTCTGAATCCGAGAGACACCATGGACGTGTTTGACAAAGTCGGCGAGTTCTTCAACGGAATGACTTCCCTCGCTGAACGTGGAGTTCGCGGCGTCTTCGGCTCCTCCAACGAGCGGGCCGTGCGGCGCGTGGGATACGTCCGGAACCGCGACGACAGCAGCCGCATCATCCCCGGCTCGGTCCTCGACCGCATCAACCAGCTGGAGCCCGACTTCGAGAAGCTCACCGCAGGGGAACTCCAGGAGACGGCCGCGAAGCTCCGCGCCAAGCTGGCGGATGGGAAGACGCTCGAAGACATCCTGCCCGAGGCCTTCGCCGCGGTCCGCGAGTCGGGTAAGCGCTACCTCAAAATGCGGCACTACGATGTGCAGATGGTGGGCGGGTATGTGCTGCACCAGGGCAAGATCGCCGAGATGGTGACGGGGGAGGGCAAGACCCTCGTCTGTACGCTGCCCGCGTTCCTCAATGCCTTGGCGGGCAAGGTCCACGTCATCACGGTCAACGACTACCTCGCCAAACGCGACATGGAGTGGGTCGGCCCGACGCACATCGGGCTGGGCCTGACCGTGGGGGCCATCCAATCGCAGATGCAACCCTGGGACCGCCAGCCGCATTACGCCTGCGACATCACCTACGGCACAAGCAACGAGTTCGGCTTCGACTACCTCCGCGACAATATGAAACCGCGCCAGGACATGCAGGTCCAGGGCCGCCTCGACTATGCCATCGTCGATGAAATCGACAACATTCTGATCGACGAGGCTCGCACGCCGCTGATCATCTCCGGTCCCGCTGAGGACGACATCACCAAGTACGCGACAGCCGACAAGGTGGCCCGTCAGTTGAAACGCGATGAGGACTTTGAGGTCAAGGAGAAGGAGCATACCTGCCACTTGACCGAGGCGGGGATGCGCCGCGCGGAAGGTCTGGCCGGGGTCGAGAGCTTCTACACCACCGGGAACATGGAGTGGCCGCACCTGATCGACCAGGCGCTCAAGGCCCACTTCCTTTATAAGCGGGACGTGAACTACGTCGTCGAGAACGGCGAGATTGTGATCGTCGACGAGAACACCGGTCGCAAGATGCCGGGTCGCCAGTGGAGCGACGGGCTGCACCAAGCCTGCGAAGCGAAAGAAGGGGTCCGCATCAAGGAGGTCTCCCAGACGCTGGCCACCGTCACGCTCCAGAACTACTTCAAGCTCTATAAGAAGCTGTGCGGGATGACCGGGACCGCGATGACCGAGTCGACCGAGTTCATCAAGATTTACGGTCTGGAGGTGATCGCGGTACCGACGAACCGTCCCGTCAAGCGTGTCAATCATGCCGATGTGATCTACCGCACCGAGCGGGAGAAGTGGAACGCCGTGGTCGAGGAGATCCTGGAGGTTCACAAGACCGGTCGACCGATGCTGATCGGGACCAAGTCGATCGAGAAGAGCGAACACATCTCGGCCATGCTCGGTCGACGGGGCATCAAGCACAGCGTCTTGAACGCCAAACATCACGAGCGGGAAGCCGAGTTCATCGCTCAGGCCGGTCGCCTGAGCGGAGTGACGATTGCCACCAACATGGCCGGTCGCGGGACCGACATCATCCTCGGCGGCAACCCCGAGTACATGGCCTGGGAGAAGCTCAAGCTCAAGTACGGTTCGCGCCTGGATGTCCCCAAGGAGGAGTGGGACCAAGCCAGCGATGAGATCGCCGAGCAACAGGGAATGAAGGCCGAGGGCCGGCATGTGGCCGAAGTCGGCGGACTGCACGTCATCGGCACCGAACGTCACGACTCCCGCCGCATCGACCTCCAACTGCGCGGGCGGTCGGGGCGTCAGGGCGACCCCGGTTCGAGCAGGTTCTTTCTGTCACTCGAAGACGATCTGATGCGGGTCTTCGCCGGAGACTGGGTCCGTAATGTGCTGGCTTGGCTGGGCATGCAGGAGGGGGAAGCCATCGAGCACTCGATGGTCACCAAGCAGATCGAGAAGGCCCAGAAGAAGGTCGAAGAACGCCACTTCGACTCCCGCAAGAACCTCCTCGAATACGACGAGGTCATGGACTTCCAGCGCAAGTCGGTCTACTCCTACCGCCAGCGGATCCTCGACGGGGCCAGTTGTCGCGAGATCATGTCCGACATGATGCAGCGGCAGGTCGAGAAGTCGGTCGAGGCGTTTCTATCGCCGAAGTACCCGTTCGAGACACTGGCTGCCTGGGCCACGCAGGCCATGGGGATCGAAGTCGTGGAGAACGACGTGCGCGGCATGGACAAGGAGCAGGCGGTCCACTACCTGACCGCCGAAGCCGAACGCCAGGCGGACACACTGCTCCATGAACAGATCACCGAAAACCTGCCCAAGGAGTTGCCGGAGTCCGAGTGGAACTGGCAGGCGTTTTCCAGCTGGGTCAATCGCAAGTTTGGTC
>JAYTFV010000430.1:0-13238 GCA_043734065.1 Planctomycetota bacterium | reverse complement strand
CCCGCTCGGCACGCAGACTCTCGTCGATGCCATCCCACTTCCGTTCGAGGAGGCCCTGCAACTGCTGTCCATGTGCGGTCTCGGCGAGGCTCCGCTCTTGCTCCGCACGCCCCAAGAACTCTCCGAAGGCCAACGCTACCGCTTCGCCCTGGCCCTCGCTGTCGCTCAAAAACCACGGTGGATCGTCGCCGATGAGTTCACTGCGGTCCTGGATCGCACGACCGCCAAGGTGATCGCGTACAACGTCCGCCGGATCGCGGATCGGTATGGCGTCGGGTTCTTGCTCGCCACCGCTCAGCACGATATCACCGCTGATCTCTCCCCCGATCTGTGTGTCACCTGCGGCCTCGACGGGCGAGTGACCGTCACCCGCCAGCCAGCCTCTTGCTCCCCTCTCCCCCCGGGAGAGGGGCTGGGGGTGAGGGCCGAGCGACCAGACAGCGTGTCATTGTCGGCGATTTCTCTGAAATCGCCGGTTGAGCGCGACTCACGAGCCCTCCCTGTTCTCAACGCCACCCCGGCGACTTCGGAGAAGTCGCCGACAATCGGACGGGCCAAGGGGCCCGTCCTACGAGACGCTCCCCGTAAAAAAAAAGACCCCCGATCTCCTTCCACCGCGAACTCTGGCTCAGCACCGCCACCCGTTGCGACTGGCCGTATTTCGCTCGGTGGCATTATCGCAGTCACCACATCGGGCTGATGAAGTTCGGCGTCCTTTTGTGGCATGGCGACCAGCCGATCGGGATCTGCATCTTCGTCGCGCCGCCCCGGTCGCTCAAGCCGCGCAACCAGTTCTTTGGACATCGGGGCGGGTGGAATCGCGCGACGATGCTCGCTCTTAACAAGCAGCTCGTCACGTTGCAGCGGGTGGTGATCCATCCGGCCTATCGGGGGGCGGGCTTGGCCTCAGCCTTTGTGAGGAGAGCCTGCGAGCAGTGCCCGTCCCCCTGGATTGAAACGATGAGTCAGATGGGGCGGATCAACCCGTTCTTTGAGTCCGCCGGTTTCCAGCGGGTCGGTGTGATCCGTGTTGAGTCCGAGTCGCGCGAAACCCATTCGAGAATTTTTGGAGGTCGTCGTCATGGAGCCCAAGCCCTCGTCACGGAAGAGACCTTCCTCAAGAGCCGTTACGCATCGCCGGTCTACTACATCCTCGACAACCGACGGGCCTGCCCTGCCCAAACGCCCGCGAAGTAAGCCCGCCGCTTCCTGCTCCCCTCCCCCCCCCGGGGGGGGGCCGGGGGTGAGGGCCGAGCCACCAGAACGCGTGTCATTGTCGGCGATTTCTCCGAAATCGCAGGGAGAGCAAGACTCTCCAGATGACCATGACCTCCATACCACTCCGGCGACTTCGGAGAAGTCGCCGACAATCGGACGGGCCAAGGGGCCCGTCCTAAACGATGCACCGTGCCTGCTCCCGACCACCGACGAGGTGATCTCCCTCACCCGTCAGCAGCAGGACGAATACCTGACCCTCCTCACCAAGGGAGCCTCCGCCGCCGCCGCCTGCCAGAAGCTCGGCATCTCGATCACCGCCCTGCTAGTCACGATGGAGCAGTCCCCCAAGTTCCGCACCCGCGCGACCAGCGTCTCCGATGTCCTCAGCCAAAACGTTGCCGCCCAACTCTACCAGACCGCGATGAAAGGCAGCGTCACCGCTCAGACGTTTTACCTCCGCAACCAACCGCCACCGGAGTGGCCGGAAGACGAACATGCATCGTCGGCGTCACCGGAAAAATCCGACTCGAATGAGATCAGTGACGAACGGCTGGCGTCGTTTGTCGTTGCCGCTCGAAAGAAGAAGGCCACCAAAGCGAATCGTTCTGACTGAAGAATGTGTGGCCGCAAGAAACTCAAAAAACGCAAAAGGGGATCGCTCTTACTTTTGCGTTTTTTGAGTTTTTTGCGGCCACTCCTCGGCACTTCCAGGTCACGAGTCGCGGGAGTTGAATTCGAATGGACGGTCATCCAGAGTCTCTGCCTCCAGGCACTCGCCATTCGCTCCTTGAGGAGACCCGGCGGCACGTGATGTCCCATCCGGCATTCTTTCGAGACTTTCTGCTGTTGAGTGCGACTCCGGAACGCCCGCTGGCCGACGAAATCCAACCATGGCAGGCCGCTGACTTCGAGGCCCTCGACCCCGCGTGGTGTCGGTTGGCGGGGATCGAGGTCTGTCCGCGCTCGGCCCTCACCCCCAGCCCCTCTCCCGGGGGGAAAGGGGAGCCAGACGGGACAGCCACCGCTCCGATTCGCCGAGCCTATCTCGAACGTCCGCGTGGGCACTCCAAGACCTCCGACATGGCCGCTCAGATCGCGTGGATTCTACTCGCCGCTCGCACCGCCGTGACGGGCGTCGCTGCTGCTGCCGACTGTGAACAAGCGGCCCTGCTGCTGGCTGCGATCAAGCGACTGGCCTCACTCAATCCGACGATCAGCCACGACTTGTCGTTCGTGGAAGGAGCTGTTCGCAACACGCGTACGGGGAGTCGCCTCGACCTCATCTCGTCCGATGTCGGATCGTCGTACGGCATCTTGCCTGACTTCGTGATCTGCGACGAACTCAGCCACTGGCCCGGCCCCGAGTTGTGGTACTCGCTGCTCTCCTCAGCTGCCAAGAAACCCGATTGCGTACTCGCAGTCCTCACCAATGCGGGCGTCGGGCGCGGCTGGCAGTGGGAGGTCCGCGAGAACGCCAGCCGCTCTTCCGACTGGTACTTCTCATCTCTGGATGGCCCGCACGCTCCATGGATCACCTCACAGAGTCTCGACGAGCAGCAGGCTCTCCTCCCGCCCGCCGTGTATGAGCGGCTGTGGCTCAACCGCTGGCAGCACTCGGATGGGGAGTTCGTGTCGCTGGCCGAAGCGGAGGTGTGCATCGACCCGACGCTCACTCGAGTCGACCAAGGCACCCCGCAGCACCAGTACATCGCCGCCATCGACTACGCCGAGAAGCACGACTACACGGTCGGCGTCATCGTCCACCGCGAGGGGGACCGCACGATCGTCGACCGCATGGATGTCGTGCGGCCTTCGCCGCTGTGCCCGACTCCGATCGCTTGGGTCGAGGACTGGATCGATCGAGCTGCAGTGGCATTTCCAGGGATCGCTTTCACCATCGACGAGTTTCAACTCCTTTCGACGTATCAGCGATATGTGAGCCGCTACCCGATGAAGCGGTTTCAGTTCCTCGCGGGCCAGGGGAACCACGCCCTCGCCCTACACCTGCGGCAGTCGATCCTCCAACGGAAGGTCGTCTGGTATCCGGGTTGCGGTGCCTTTCCGTCGCAGGCCGACTCGCTGTGGCAGGACGACGCGCCACTCCACACCGCGAGCGAGCGCGACGACCTGACGACCGAACTCGCCAGTTTGCTGTTGAAGCAAAGCAGCAGTGGTCGAGTCCGCATCGACCACTGCCCCGACGGCATCCACCACGACGACCGCGCCTTCGCTCTCGGGGCGGCGTGCCTGGAACTGGTCGACAAGCCAATTCCCGAGGCCAGCTTCCTGGACATCATCGGACCGAAAGATCAGGGCGGATGCGCGTGGCTGTAAGTCGTCGGAGTCCAGTCTTCAGGCTGCCTCTGATCTCGCTCGAAGAGCAGCCTGAAGGCTGGACTCCAACTTTCTCCGACTTCCAGCGTTGCGCGGAATGAATTCCGTTCGACTCTCCCGTTGACAGGTTCTGCTCTACGCTCGACAGTCCGTGCATTACCCCCACGCCACGGACCCGACCATGCCCCGCGACTTCGCCACCGAGAGCCTCGTTCACGACCCGATTCATGGGTACATCCCGTTCGTGTCGAAGTCTGGACTGCCCAAAGGCGAGGTCTCCGAGCAGGAGATCATCGACCATCCCTGGGTGCAGCGGATGCGGCACATTCACCAGTTGCAGACGGCGTGGTGGGTCTTTCCGTCGGCGGAGCACAACCGGTTTCAGCATGTGCTGGGGGCCATGCACCTCGCGTCTCGCGTGATGGAACAGTGGTACGACTCGCTGCGAGAGTCGTGTGCCAACGTGCCGTCGCGGGCGTATGTCGAGTCGCTGGCTCGCATGGCAGCTCTCCTGCACGATGTCGGGCACGGGCCGTTCGGGCACTTCTTCGATGATCAGTTCCTCGACCAGTACGGCATCACGCACGAGGACATCGGAGCCCGCGTCATCGAGACGGAACTCGGCGACCTGCTCCGCCGCATCCGCCGCAACCCCAGCGGCAGCTTGCAGCCGCTGGAAGAGATCGACCCCCGGCAGATCGCCTTCCTGATCCGCCGCCCGAAGACCAGCGACCACACCGGCCACCCCGACTGGCTGCGGAAGATGCTGTCGCTGTTCAGCGGCATCTACACCGTCGACAACATGGACTTCGTCCTCCGCGACGCCTTTATGACCGGGTTCAACACCAAGGCGTTCGATGTCTCCCGGCTGATCCACTACAGCTTCTTCACGCCGCAGGGCTTGACGATCCATGTGCGCGGGCTGCCGTCGCTGATTCACTTCATCGAGACACGGGCCAATATGTTCCGCACGGTCTACTTCCACCGCACCGTGCGGGCGCTCGATCTGGCCCTCGAAGAAATCTTCAGCGAGACGATGCCACATCTGTTCCAAGGCAACCCGATCGAGAACCTGAGTGCCTACCGCAAGCTGACAGAGTCGTCACTACTGGTCGACATCAGCCGTTGGCCGGATTCCAGTGACCCCGCGCTCAAAAGCCTTGGCGAGCGCTGGCAGAAGATCCTCTGCCGCGAGGTCGCCTGGAAGATGTCGGTCGAGAAGTCGATGAACTTCCACACGACCGCAGCCGAGCGGATGACGATCTTTTCCGAGCCGGACCTGGTGTTGAAGCGAGTCCGGTCGCGACTCCCGAAGGTGATCGCCGACATCCCGCTCCGCATCGACGTGGCCCACCACTACCACCGCCCCAGCGGTCGCCTCCCCACCGGCGGCCAGAACTTTCTCTACGACCCCGGCCAGCCGACCCCGGCGGAACTCAACGACGACGAGCTGTTCCGAGCCTTGCCGGTCAGTTTCATCATCTTCCGCATCTACTCGCAAGGGCACGCCCACGACAAGGAGCTGCACGCGGCCTTGAACGCGGTATTGGGGGATGCGACGGACGCGAAGACGAACATGTAACGGTTAGGGGACTTCACAGAGTGGCCATCTCGGGAGGGCGAAGCTCCTGCTGAGCCGCGAGTCAGTTTAGACATCCTCTCGCCAGAGCGACTCGGCAGGAGCCTCCCCCTCCCGAGTTGTGTCACCATCGACAAACGTGATGCACACACGAGCATCCGAACTCGCGGATGGAGAGATGCAAACAGCGAAGAAACTCTGTAACCTGAAGCGTCGTTCGGAACCGGGGCTGCTCACCTTGTGTGAACCCGTGTTCAGGAAGCCTGCACCGCTGTGATGGCGAATGCGCTTTCGGGTGAACGTACGTGGCCCAGGTGGGTGTGGTGGATCACCGAACCCGAATCTCAGTCAGGAAACTGGCAGTTCGGTGGTTATCCCGCCCCGGATTGTGCGGATTCAAGAGGAGTCAGTCTTGGACATTGCCGCTCCCCACGTCGGTCTCGACGAGAGGCACTCGAACGGATCGTCACAGACTGCCGTCTCGGAGACTCACATGTACGCCGCTGATCCGACGGAAGTCGACGACGATCCCGCCCCGGTGAAAAAGGCCCGTCGCAGCACCAGCCACCTCAAGGCGGTGCCCGAGACGCTGCCTCAACGCAACCAGATCAACGCCGCCGCTGACCGCTTTATGCAATCGGTCGACCGCAACCACGCCTTCACACGCGACGACCTCGAAGTGTTGGGGCGCAAGTTCCTCGGTCAAGAAGGTCTACCCGAAAAATTCCTCGGGTTCGTGATGGTGCTGCTGGGGAACGCATTCTGGAAGCGGCAGTTTATGGCGGTGCCGTTCGCACGCCGGATGCTGCTCTTGCCGCACTGCTTGAAGCACGCCGAAGGCTGCCCGGCGGAGTACGACCAGTTCGGGCTCGACTGCGAAAAATGCGGGGCCTGCTCGATCGCCGACTACAAGGTCCGCGCGGAGCAACTGGGCTACAAGGTGCTGGTCGCGGAAGGGTCGCCGATCGTCCTCAAGATCATCGTCGAGGGATATATCGACGGGATTCTGGGGGTGGCCTGCCTCAACGTGTTGGAGAAGGCGATCGACAAGGTACTCCTCGCCGGAGTGCCGTCGTACGCGGTGCCGCTGCACAGCGGAGACTGCAAGAACACCTCACTCGATGAAAGCTGGGTCTGGGAAGTGCTCGACAAGTATGAACCGCTGCCGTCTCCCGAAACCAACAGCTACGTGCCGTTGATGCGGGCCGGGAACAAGCTGTTCACGGAGGACTTCGAGCGGTTGTTGCCCCGCGTGCGCAGCAAGACGCCGGAGAAGGCCCGCAGCCCGCTGGGTCTGACCGAGGACGTGGCGTACGACTGGTTGGCCAACGGCGGAAAGCGGTTCCGACCGTTCATCACGCTGGCGGCGTACGATGCCCTGACCCGCAATGGGAACAACGCGACGGGGGACACGATTGCCTTCAGCGATGCGGTGTGCCGAGTGGCGATGGCGATTGAGGCGTTCCACAAGGCGTCGCTGGTCCATGACGACATCCAGGACGACGATCTGTTCCGCTACGGGCGCGACACACTCCACCGCAGCCACGGGATGGGGCCCGCGATCAACATCGGGGATTACCTGATCGGACTGGGGTACAAACTGGTCAACTCCAGCCGAGGCGATCTCGGCACCGATGTGGCCTGCGACATCATCGAGAGCATGGCCCAGGCCCACATCCGCCTGTGTGATGGGCAGGGGGCCGAGATGGCCTGGAAGGACTCCCCCGACTGGTCGATGACGGCGCTGGATGCCTTGCAGATTTACGCCCTCAAGACCTCGCCGGCGTTTGAGGCCGCGCTCTACGCGGGCCTCCGCATGGCCGGGCCGATGGGCCCGTACAACGATCTGGTGCCGCAGTTCTGTCGGCAGGTCGGCGTCGGGTTCCAGATCCTCAACGACCTCAAGGACTGGGAAGGCGACAACAACAATAAGATGGTCGCCGGTCAGGACGCGCTCTCGCTCAGGCCCACGGTTCTGCTGGCTCTGGCCCTGCAAGCCGCCACGCCCGCCCAGAAGCAGGAGATCCGCGACATCCTCGAAAACAACGGCGAGGACGCCCTGCGACTGGCCCGCCTGCGTCGCATCTTCCACACCACCGGAGCGTTCAAAGCCGCCGAGCAACTCGTCGAGAAATCCCGCTCCCGAGCTGAGGCCCTGGCCGACAGCGTCGAGTCCGAAGCCCTCCGCAAGCTGCTCTACTTCTTCATCGACACCGTCCTCGCCGAGGAGCCGAACTCCGGCTCCGCCCACGACGATGGCCAGATGCTGTTGTCGCTGCCGATCCTGGCCGGGGCGTGAGCAATCCGTAGAACGGAATTTATTCCGTTCCAGCGGGGAAGAGCGGAATAAATTCCGCTCTACGATGACACTCACTCCACCGCCAGTTCGGCGATCTTCTGGGAGATCCCCAGCGACTGGCGGTACTCGACCAGTTCATCGTCGGCCAGGACGCCGGTGTGGCGGGCGATCTCCTGCTCCATCCGCTGGATGAAGTCGTCGACCTCCCGCTGATGGAGCTTCACCGGGCCATCGATTTCGTAGTGGACCGGGACGGCACAGGCGGCACCCTCCGGGGCATGTCCTCTCACGCAGCCCGTCTGACAAACTGTCCACTGGGATGGATCGCTGGCTGTTACTCACTGACGGAGCGGGAGTTGCAATCTAATGCGGTCGGTTCTAGTGGAAGGTCATTTCGTGTGCCCTGTAGAATGCAGCGTGACGCCTCCACGACCGACGGGGGAGCGGCGCGTGTGCGTGGGATTCTCACTCTCCCCCGACAGAAAGGGTACTGCCATGAAACGCATGCTGACTGTCGCTGTGTTGGCGATCGCCGGAGTGCTGGCTGCAGGGACGAACGCCGAGGCGAATCGTTTCCGTTTCGGCGGCGGATATGGTCGTGGTTTCAATAACTACGGCTATCGTCCGTACTACAACTACGGCTACCGCCCGTCCTATGGCTACGGTTATCAGCCGTACTATTCCAACTACGGATACAACCCATACTCCTACAGCTATGGGACTCCGTATTATGGATACGGCGGTGGATACGGCGGAGGCTACTCGGTCTACTCGCCCGGGTTCCAGGTCTACTTTCGCTAGGCGAAGGCTTGAGTCGTCTTGACACTCTCCCTCACCCTCACCCCTCTCTCGGGGGGCATTGGTCTCGACACCACCGGCTATGGGCTGAATTCCCTTCGGGAAAATAACAGCCGCAAGCCGGATTCGAGCCTGTCCTTGAGAGCGTGAGGGACTTGGCTGTTGAGTGGTGTCGAGACCAATGGCCAGGGAGAGGGGAGCCAGAAAGTGACAAGACCGGTGCTGTAACCGCTCGAAAGACATGGTCCAAAACAACTTCCCATTTTCACCCGGGGGAGTTGAACAGACGGAAACGATGACTCAGATTCGAAGCGTCTTAGTTTCATTCGTGATTCTTCTGTTCAAAATCAAATCGGGAAGTTGTTTCGAGCCACAGCCCAAAGGCGGAACTCCCACGGTCGAATGATTCGTTGGCGACAGGCGACGGAGTCTTCGGTATTGTGTCCAAAAAATGATGGCGCGCTGTCGCGGTTGTGATTCTTACAACTCTCACTGGCTTGGACATCCAAGATACCGTTAGTCTTTTCCACAATGGGAGTTGTGGCTGATGTGTCCTGAGTGGAACCGAGTGGCACGCCGAGTGCAATTCCTTTTCCCAGTAACGCCTCCACGACCGACGAGGGTTTGCGGCCTGTGTGCGTTGGCACCTCATTCTCCCCTTCTGAAAGGGTACTCTCATGAAACGCTTCTTGGTTCTTGCAGCTGTCGCTGTCGCGGGCGTTCTCGCAGCCGGTTCCGCCGTGAAAGCGGACCACTTCCGGAATCTCGGTCACTCACATGCTGGTTGTGGAGGCGGTGGCTACGGTCAGGGCTACGGCGGATATGGCGGTGGCTACGGTGGCGGGTACGGTGGTTACGGCGGTGGATACCGAAACAACTACGGCTACTCCAACTACCAACCCAGCTATGGGTACGCGGCTCCGGCCTACGGCTACGGTGGCCAGAACTATGGATACGGTGGCCAGAACTATGGCTACGGCGTCCCGTCCTACGGCTACGGAGGCTACGGCAGTGGCTTCTCGGTCTACTCGCCCGGCCTGAACTTCAGCTACTACCGGTAGTCTGAGACTGGCCAGGTGAGGCGAACGAATACACGTGACACTCACACAGGGGGACGAGGTCGAGGACTTCGCTCCCCTGTATTCGTTGAGGGTTGAGGGTTGAGAGCATCTCCTTGTCTCTGCCTCTCCCTGCCTCCCCTCCTCCCCTCCTCCCCTCTACAATCCCGCCGACTCCACCGAAGGCCAACACGCGGGAACCATGGGCTATCGCAATCTCCAAGAATGTGTTCGCGATCTCGAGCGGACCGGGCAGCTCGTCCGGGTCTCCGTTGAGGTTGACCCGCATCTGGAGTTGGCCGAAATCCAGCGTCGGATCTACCGAGCGGGCGGACCGGCCTTGCTCTTCGAGCGGGTCCAGGGGACCAAGTTCCCGATGCTCGGCAATCTGTACGGGACGATGGAGCGAACGCGGTTTCTGTTTCGCGATACGCTCGATCTGGTGCGAAGGCTCGTCGAGATCAAGATCGACCCCGGCGTGATCGCGAAGTCCCCGCTGCGGTATTTGCGAGCACTGCCTGTCGCCTGGGCCATGCGACCAAAGTCGGTGTGGCGCGGGCCGGTGCTGGACTGCGAAACGTCGCTTGACCAGTTGCCCGCTCTCCAGTCCTGGCCGAAAGACGGCGGGCCGTTTATCACTCTGCCCGCGGTGTATACAGAGCATCCCGACACCCCCGGCTGGGCCAAGTCCAATCTCGGCATGTACCGCATTCAACTCTCCGGCAACGACTATCTGCCGAACCGCGAAGTCGGGCTGCACTACCAGATTCATCGCGGGATCGGCGTGCATCATGCTGCGGCGATTCGTCGCGCCGAGCCTCTGCGGGTGAATGTCTACGTGGGCGGGCCGCCGTCGTTGCCACTCTCGGCGGTGATGCCGCTGCCGGAGGGGCTGTCGGAGTTGACCTTTGCCGGGGCCTTGAGCGGGCACCGGATGCGGATGGTGGCCTCACCCAGCGGCGGGTTGCCACTCCTGGCCGACGCCGATTTCTGCATCACGGGCACGATCGATCCCTCACGCACCAAGCCCGAGGGACCATTCGGCGACCACCTCGGGTACTACAGCCTGGCGCACGAGTTCCCGGTCATGACGGTCGACAAGGTCTACCACCGTCGCGACGCGATCTGGCCGTTCACCGTGGTCGGGAGGCCGCCGCAAGAGGACACTGCGTTCGGCCAGATCATCCACGAGATCACCGGCCCCGCAATCCCCAGCGTGCTGCCGGGTGTCAAGGCCGTACATGCCGTCGATGCCTCGGGCGTTCACCCGCTGCTCCTCGCCATCGGCAGCGAGAGGTACGTCCCCTATGCCGGGCAGCGGAGGCCGATGGAGATCCTGACCCAGGCCAATGCGATCCTCGGCCAGGGGCAGCTCTCCCTCGCCAAGTACCTGCTCATTGTCGCCGGCGAGGACAACCCGCAACTCGACATCCACGACATCGGGGCCTTCCTGCGGCACGTGCTGGAGCGGGTCGACTGGGAGCGCGACCTGCACTTCCAGACCCGCACGACAATCGATACGCTCGACTACTCGGGGAGCGGACTGAACTCCGGGTCCAAAGTGGTCATCGCAACTGCGGGCGGGGTCAAGCGGTCGCTGACGAGCTTGCTGCCGGAGGGGTTGAAACTCCCCGAGGGGTTCAGCGAGCCGCGTATCGTGTCTCCCGGAATCATGGCGGTACAAGCCCCTACCTACCGGGTCGGCAACACCGATGCCCGGCGGTTCAGCGATGACCTCAGCACCGGCGAGGCGATCAATCAGTTCCCGCTGATCGTGCTGGTCGACGACAGCGAATTCGTCTCACGCGACCTCAGCAACTTCTTGTGGGTCACGTTTACGCGGTCAAACCCCGCCGTCGATATCGACGGGATCCGAGCGTTCATGGAGGACAAGCACTGGGGCTGTCGCGGGTCGCTGGTGATCGACGCGAGGCTCAAGCCGCGCCACGCCCCGCCGCTGATTGAAGACCCGGCGGTGTCGCGGCGCGTCGATCAACTCGCAGCCCCCCGGGGGCCGCTGCATGGGTTGATTTAGAGTCGGGAGTCGGGAGTCGGGAGTCGGGAGTCGACAAGAGGGCGCGGTTGCTTCGATTCCTATCCCGAATCTTTCTCTCAACCCTCAACGATCCCCCCTCAACCTCACCCGCCCATCTGCCACTGCTTAATCACCTCCAGCGGACAAACCAGCATCACCACGTTCAGCACCAGCGAGTCCCGGATCAGCAACAACAGCGTCAATTCCACCGCCAGAAAAAACGCCACCGACCACTTCCACGGTAACTGGTTCGCGATCAGGTACCCCCCCATACAGCATGTCACATCGCACAGGGAATTCGTGATCGAATCCCCCTCATACCCCAACGCCATCGTCCCCGTTCGATACCGATTGATGATGAAGGCCGAGTTCTCCAACACCTCCCACGACGCTTCCAACACCAGGCAACCCCACAGCCGCCACGCCCCGCCGATCTTCCCGCGCAGCAGCCAGAAACACCCACAGAAGACCACTCCATGCAGCACGTGTGACGCGCTGTAGGGGTCAAACAGGTGCTGCGAGCAGTGCCGACTCTTGACATCGAACACCCACGGCACCCCACTGCCACAACCGCAGAAAAGTACCCGGCCTTCGAGCCACAATCCGGCGATCATGACGATCACCACCGACATGTGCGCGATCAAATACGGACGCAACGGCGGGTTCTTCATCACCAGAGATTCTTCCGGGGAAGCCATCACATCCCCAACCGTTGCTGGTCGAGATCGACCAGCCACAGCCAGTCATCGAACAGGAACTCGAACCGAATCCCGAGCAGCGCGATGCGGGCCATCACCGTATTCGCGAACGCCGCCCCGAACGTAATCATCAGCACCAGCACGCCGACTCTGGAGACCTTGCCGAACACTCCCTTGTGTTCCCACGAGAAGAAAAAGTACGTCAGCGCCGACAGCATGCTCACCAGCAAGATGGTGTTCGACAGGCTGTCGAGCCACACGATCGACCTGTTCGCGTCCACGACCAGCAGCGGCTTAATCGAGGCTTTAATCTGACTCATAAAGTCGGCCTGCAAGAAGCTCACCAGCTTTAGTCCCGCCGTGGTCCCAATGATGAACGCCAGCGGCCACCGAGAAATCCACGTCCCCTGCGGAGCCAGCCGCCACAACAGCATCACACCCAGCACCAGCGGCACCAGGTTGATGGCCCAATGCTCGTCATGCACCGGCGACAAACCCGGCATCGCCCACGACTGCGTCAGTTGCGGCAACAGCTTCCCCATCAAGTTCGGCACCAGCACCGTCCAGAAGCTGACCACCATCCAGTACGCGGCCGACACGCCAATAAACACCGACTCCGACAGCTTGTAAATTAAATTGTCCCGATAGAGGAACGAGAACACCGCCAGCGTCATGAACGCCGCCGTCCAGATTCCGGCGGTGCGGGACCAACTGACCTCTCCGAACCCGAGTTGAGCTTGGGTAGAGGTCGTGGGCTGAGTGACTCCGTCGACCGTCTCGCTGTAGCCGACGCCGACTCCCGTGGTGGCCGCGCGGAAGCAGAGGTACGCTCCCGCCACGACGAAGATCACCAGCCAGATCTTGGTTTCAAGCTTCATGGGCCAATCCGTGGAGGACTCCGGGGCGGTTTTCCGAGATCACCGGTGGTCCACCAAGTTGAAGATGTGAGGTAACTGCGTTCGCCAAAACGCGGGCTGCCCGCACTCTGGCGAGTGCAGCTACCTCACAAGTTGATATTGGTGGACCATTCGTGTGGCGTTATAGCCTCCCGATCGAGGGTTTGGCGAGAGAGCGGCGGAACTGCGAACTTCCATCGCTCGACTGTGGAAGTTCAGCCTTGAGGCTGCATCGCCCGCGCGATCGCCAAAGACAGGCTCAAGCCTGAACTCCCACATAGGAATCTCTACTTGGGCTGCATCTGGTCCAGAGACTTCTGAGC
>JAYTFV010000429.1:0-5714 GCA_043734065.1 Planctomycetota bacterium | reverse complement strand
TCATGGGACGCTCCTCAAATCGGACCGCCCCTGAACCAGGGCGGTCGTGTGATCCACACAACCGCCCTGACACCACGCCAAGGCTGCACTCGCTCCGCTCCGGACAGTCAGCGAAGTGGGACCGTACTCGGCCCCCTACTGCCTGACGTAAAAACACAATCAGCCCCGCGAACACCGGTCAAAACCGGTCTTCGCAGGGCTGATTGTGCCTCTGGAACTCACTTTCGAGAGCTATGTCACAGGCATCACCTTATATGCCCCGTTTTCGGTCTGGATTTAGCTGATTCGATTGGTGAAGGCCGCTGCCGTTTTCAACTAGGCTCAACATGTGCGACACAATGCTGCTCCTCCACTCCCCAGGAATTCCCCATCGAGACCGACCATCGATCCCGCCTGCCTCACCAGCCGTCGCCCCAGAATCGAAACAGTTTCGCGAAGACCGGTCAGAATCCGATCCTCACGGGGCTGCTATTCGCACGCAGCTAGTCGTCCAGAGCTATGCCGTGGGACATCACCTTACATGACGCGTTTTTTGGCTCGGATTCAGCCGTCTGAAACGCCCTAATCGTCAGAATCGGAATCAGCTTTATTTTCGTCACATAGGGAGCATTGAGACGTATTGTCCGGCACTGAATGGACTGGTAAGGTTTGAGTTGTTTTCAAGACATGGCCACTGCATTCTTGTCGAGGGTCCGCGCATGTCGGTCAGAGAGGAGTTCGTGCTGGTCAGGAAAGCAGCAGAAATGCTGGGCGTTTGTCCCAATACCATTCGGGCTTGGGGAGCGAATGGACAGATCACGGAGTATCGCCACCCTGTGAACTCGTACCGCATGTTTCGCCGGAAAGACATTGAACAGCTCATTCAGAAACTGAAGGTACCGATCTCGGTTGTGGTAGGATCAACGGAGGCAGGATGACGTCCATCAGGTTCATGGGCGGTGTGGCAATTTCTGACTGTCGAGACGAGGGCCGGAATGGACGTTTTCAAGCTGCGAGACGATGTGATTCACGACTACGCCGAGTACGTGCGCAGTTTTGTTCGCATTCGTGAACCTCGCCTCCGTCGATTTGTTGACGACAGTCTTACGGACCAAGCTCTGTGGCCACAGCCGCTTATCCAGATGAACCCCAGCTTTGAATCGGGCGGTTGGATCGACG
This sequence comes from Planctomycetota bacterium, assembly GCA_043734065.1. Lineage (GTDB taxonomy): Bacteria > Planctomycetota > Planctomycetia > Planctomycetales > Planctomycetaceae > TH-plancto1. The sequence goes on along the minus strand of JAYTFV010000429.1, from coordinate 4,556 downwards.
AACTGGTCAATGCGGGTGATCTACACCAGAAGTCCAGAGACATCTTTCGGGTTAAGACTGAACTTGACCCGCTTGGGACACCGATGCGACTCCACCGACATCAGGTGGATGCCATCCGAGAGGCCCAAGCACGCCGCAATTACGTTCTGACCACGGGAACCGGTTCTGGTAAAGGTCTCGCCTACATCATACCGATCGTCGATCACGTACTTCGAAATGGTCCCGGCAAGGGTATTCAGGCCATCGTCGTGTATCCCATGAACGCCTTGTGCAACAGCCAGCATGGGGAACTGGTCAAGTTTCTACGCCTGGGATTCGGAGAGGGGAATGAACCTGTCCGCTTTGAGCGATACACCGGTCAGGAAACTCGCGAAAAGCGAGAGGAGATCACACGAAATCCTCCGGACATCCTGCTGACCAACTACGTCATGTTGGAACTGCTGCTGACGCGTCCATTCGAACAAGCTCTGGTCAGTTCCGCACGAAATCTCAGCTTTCTCGTCCTCGACGAACTGCATACTTACCGGGGGCGGCAGGGCGCGGATGTCGCATTGCTTGTTCGTCGCGTTCGTGAAGCCTGCCACGCGACGTCACTTCTCTGTGTTGGCACTTCGGCCACGATGGCGAGCGGCGGGACTATCAACGAGCAGCGCCTGGAAATTGCTTCGGTCGCTTCACGATTGTTCGGAACGGAAGTTCTACCCAGATCGATCATCGGCGAGACCCTGAAACGTGAAACCGTCGAGTTGGACTTCAGAGATCCGCAGGTCATCTCTCGCTTGCGGCACGATGTTACCCAAACGAGCGAGTTCCCAACGAACTACGATGACTTCATACGGAAGCCGATCGCAAGCTGGCTGGAAGATTGTCTTGGGTTAACCCGCGAGAACGGCACGAATCGGCTCGTTCGTGCCCGGCCGCGACCCATTCAAGGACCAAGTGGTGCCGCGACACAGCTATCTGATTTGGTGGGAATGACGGTCAGGGAATGCGAAGTGGCCATCGAACGCTGGCTACTGGCGGGCTGTAATTGTCATCCGCACCCCGAGACAAAGCGGCAGCCCTTTGCCTTTCGGCTCCATCAGTTCATCAGTCGTGGCGACGCGGTGTTTGCATCGCTGGAGGATAATGAACATCGGCATTTATCCCTCAGCGGACAACAATTCGTTCCGAACAGCGATCGTAAGAAGATCCTGCTTCCGTTGGCTTTCTGCAGAGAATGTGGCGCGGAATACTATTCCGTCTGGAAGTCGACTGATGTCGGAACTGGCCGAGTTCATTTTCGGCCCCGTGAACTGAATGACCGGGTCGAAGATCCCGCTGAAGGCGAGGCGGGCTTCCTTTATCGTGATCCAGACAAACTATGGCCGGATGATCCTGATGAAGTTGTCCAGCAGCTACCGGATGATTGGTTGGAGGAGCATCGCGGTCGGCAGCGCGTTCGCAGCAACATCCGAGATGATGTTCCGCAACCCATCATCATTGGCCCTGATGGACACGTCGACACGCAGGGATTGATCTATTCTTACACGAGCACGCCGTTTCGCTTTTGTCAGAACTGCGGTGTCTCCTACCGCGTTCGAACCGGTGCTTCTGATTACGGACAACTGGCCACACTCGCGAGCGGTGGACGTAGCACAGCCACGACCATTCTCAGTTTGTCGAGTGTCCGCCTGCTACGGAACGAACCAACACTTCAGGATTTCGCACGCAAGCTCCTGAGTTTCACCGACAATCGCCAGGACGCTTCGCTTCAGGCTGGCCACTTCAATGATTTCGTGGAAGTCAGCCTATTGCGGTCGGCGCTCTACAAGGCAGTTGCGGCGGCTGGTGACGTTGGAATTCCGCACGATGAACTGACTCAACGCGTCTACAAGGCACTGAACCTGCCGTTCGAACTCTTTGCCCGAGAGCCAGGAGTCCAGTTTGCCCAGCGAGCCGACACGGAACGAGCCTTCCGAAATGTTCTCGGGTACCGCCTCTACCGAGACCAGAAACGCGGATGGCGAGTGACATCTCCGAATCTCGAACAGTGCGGATTGCTGCGAATCCAGTATCCGTCATTGATCGATCTTTGCCGGGCAGAAGAGTTCTGGCGAGGAACTCATGCTGCACTGACAACAGCCACCCCGCAAACCCGCGAGCGTATCGCGAAAGCCCTTCTGGATTTCTTGCGCCGCGAGCTAGCGATTGATGTCGACTATCTGACCACGGAGTTCTTCGAACGCTTGCAGCAGCAAAGTTCGCAGCGACTCCGCGAACCGTGGGCCATCGACGAGCAAGAACGACCTGAAGTGGCTGCGGCCGTATTCCCACGTGGCCGACGCCCTCATGATCGTCAGTTCTACACCTATGTATCGGGGAGGAGCGGATTCGGGATTTTTCTCGGTCGACCAAGCACCCTTCCAGAATTTGATCGCTCACAGGGGAAACTGAAGCTCACCGATAAAGATTCGATCATTCAGGATCTGTTCCGGGTGCTCGCCTACGCTGGGTACATCGTCCAGATCGTTGAACCCACTGATGGCGATCTTCCGGGTTACCAGCTCTCAGCATCGGCCATGAATTGGGTTGTTGCCGATGGAACGATCGCATTTCATGATCCGATCCGGGTTCCCAATCCCCCCCTGGATGGTGGCCAGACAAACAAATTCTTCGTCAATTTCTACAAGACCGTAGCCAACGATCTCCGTGGACTTGAGGCGAGGGAGCATACCGCACAGGTCCCTTATGAAGAACGGGAACGTCGGGAGCAAGACTTTGGATCGGCGAAACTCCCCGTCCTGTACTGCTCACCAACGATGGAACTGGGCGTCGACATTCGCCAATTGAATGTCGTCAACATGCGAAATGTCCCGCCAACACCCGCGAACTACGCGCAACGCAGCGGTCGAGCGGGCCGAAGTGGACAACCGGCCTTCGTCCTGACCTATTGCACGTCAGGTAGCTCTCACGATCAGTATTTCTTCCGTCAGCCCGAGCGGATGGTGGCCGGGGCCGTCAGTCCTCCTCGACTGGATTTGGCAAACGAAGACCTGGTCAGGGCACACGTTCATGCGATCTGGCTGGCAGAGACCGGTGAATGGCTGGGAAACTCTCTCACGGACCTGTTGGACGTCGAAGGAGCAAACCCCTCGCTGACGATGCTGCCGAGCAAGGTCGCTGGACTTTCGAAGAAGTCTGCCATCGAATCTGCCCGAGCGAAGGCGGAAGCCGTTCTGCGAACCATTTCCGAAGAACTAGGGACTTCCCCCTGGTTCACCGGCGAATGGCTGAAGCAGACACTCGATCACTCCCTGCATGCTTTTGAAGATGCCTGCCAGCGGTGGCGAAGCCTGTTCCGGGCGGCGAAAGATCAGTTCGAACGGCAAAACGTCATCATCGGTGACGTGGCGATGCGATCTCAGTGGGATGAGGCCCGACGCCTGCGGCGCGAGGCCGAAGCGCAAATCGAATTGCTGACGGATTCGCAGAGCGTGATTCAGTCCGACTTTTACAGCTACCGGTATTTCGCCAGTGAGGGCTTCCTGCCGGGATATAACTTCCCCCGTTTGCCGCTCTCCGCGTACATCCCCGCACGCCGCAAGACGAAGGGGCAGGACGAATTCCTGTCCCGTCCGCGTTTCCTTGCCATTTCCGAATTCGGCCCCCGGAGCATCATTTACCATGAAGGTTCCCGCTACATCGTCAACAAGGTGATTCTCCCGATTGCCGATGGCGATGTGCCCCTCACGGGCTCTGCCAAGCAGTGCGAAGACTGCGGATACATGCGCGAGTTGAATTGGGGTGAAGCAGGGCCGGATCGCTGCGAGAACTGCCACAGTTACCGGCTCGCCAGAATCGATTCACTGCTTCGCCTCCAGAACGTCGCGACGAAGAGGCGCGATCGAATCAATTCCGATGAAGAAGAGCGACTCCGGATGGGGTACGAATTGCGAACCGGCCTGCGTTTCAAGGAGGTGGGCGGACTCGCGTATTACCAAGTTGCAGAAGTGAGCGGTCCATCGTCGTCGAGTTGCACTCTCACTTATGGAGACGCTGCCACGATTTGGCGAATCAACCTGGGTTGGCGACGGCGAGCCAACCGGGATCAGCATGGATTCGTTCTGGATGTCGAGAAGGGATACTGGCAACGGTCGGACCAACTACCAGACGATGAAGATCCCGCCGATCCGTTGGGAGCACGAACTCAGCGTGTCGTTCCTTACGTGGAAGATCGTCGCAACTGCCTGATTCTCGAACCGGCGACGCAACTCTCAGCCGATGAGATGGCATCATTGCAAGCCGCCCTGAAGAAGGCCATTCAGACGATTTATCAACTGGAAGACAATGAGCTGGCAGCCGAACCCCTGCCATCCGTCAACGACCGGAAGCGAATTCTGTTCTTCGAGTCTGCCGAAGGAGGCGCTGGAGTCTTGCGTCGAATTCTGGAAAGCGGTGATTCTTTGGCACTGATTGCGGAAGAAGCTCTCCGCCTTTGCCACTTTGACCCTGTGACTGGGAATGACCTGCGACGCGCATCCGGAGCGACGGAAGATTGCGAAGCTGCGTGCTAC
>JAYTFV010000428.1:0-13667 GCA_043734065.1 Planctomycetota bacterium | reverse complement strand
ATTGCACTGGATGCTCGATGTCGTTTTTGCACTGGATGCGAGCCGCATTCGGAAGGGAAACGGCCCCGAGATTTCTTCGATGCTGAGGCAACTGGCCCTGATGATTCTGACACAGGACACTCCGTTGAAAGGAAGCCTGAGCGGCAAACGCAAGCAAGCTGGCTGGAACAACGACCACCTGGAGGCTCTGCTCCTGCAAATCACCACGCGATAAGATGCGGAGGCCCTGGGTGTCCGACGACCCCTTTCGAGCATTATCCCCGCCACAATAATTGTCAGCCGAAACTCAATCCGCCGGCCCAACACGCCCGCCATTGACGCCACCATCACCGCCATCATTCCCGTCAACGAAATCGCCGCTCGCTCGGTCCGCCACCGCGCCGAATTGACTCGTTCCAGTCGCCCTCGCGGATCATGCTGCGACTTCTTCGAATCTCTGTGACAGGCTTGTGCAGTTATCGCTTCCTGCGCACGCTTCGCCAGCCTGGCTCTCCCGATGAAGTGCGTTTGTTAACCACACATCATCGTCGAGAGCCAGGTTTCCTCTGATACAAAAACGATCGCCCGCCGCATTCCAGTTCGCCTAAAATGCAGTAAAGACATAACCCGTAAGTCGGTCCTGAATGTCAACCGTTTTTCGCGTTTTCCAATAATCGCGGTCCGGATTCCAAACTGAAAAACCGCCATCGGCCTGCGCATAGATCACGAGTCCGGGATTCCACGGTCGCCCGGCTTTGCCAGTCCACGCCTGATCGCGGCGAACAGACTGGCTTATATAAGCGAGTCGCGTAGTCTTGGAGTCCACCGTGAACTCGATTGTCGCGGGCCGATCGGGGTCGGTCGGGCGAGCCATGTACCCGCTGGTCAGTTTCGGGTTCAGTTGTTCCGGCCACTTGCGGGTCAGAGCCCACCAGATCGTGTCCAGCAGGAAACTCTTTCCGAACCCGTTATCACCCGTGATCAAATTCAGCCGCGAACCAAACTCCAACTCCATCTCGGGGGCCTGGTCCAATATTCTTCATTTTGAGCGAGTGCAGCATGAGTCATTCATCCGTCATGTGAAATCCTCAACCGATTTCGAATCTGCTCCCGATTCCGTCACACGCTACGCACGTCCGTCACATGCCCCGCCAAGGCCGCTGCCACCACCATCGCCGGACTCATCAACAGCGTCCGACCGGTCGGCGAACCTTGCCGCCCCTTGAAGTTGCGGTTCGACGATGAGGCACAGATCTCGCGTCCGACCAGCTTGTCGGGATTCATCGCCAGGCACATCGAGCAGCCAGCCGCTCGCCACTCGAAACCGGCTGCGGTGAAGATCTTGTCGAGTCCCTCGCGCTCAGCTTCGGCCAGTACCTGCTGCGAGCCGGGGACGACGAGGGCCTTGACGCCGGGGGCCACTTTCTTACCCATCGCAATGCGAGCAGCCTCGCGCAGGTCCGAGATGCGACCGTTTGTACACGACCCGATGAAGGCCACGTCGATCTTCAGGCCCTCCAGCGATTGCCCCTCCTTGAGTTCCATGAACTTCAGGGCCTCGCGCACACCGACCTGGTCCTCCGCTGGGAATTGCGACACAGCCGGGATCGGTTCGCTGATGCCAACCGACTGGCCGGGGTTGATGCCCCAGGTGACGGTCGGCTCGATGTCAGTGGCGCTGAATTTCACCACATCATCGAACGTCGCCTGTGGCCCCGAGGCCAACGAGAGCCACCACTGGGCGGCTTTCTCGAACTCCTCGCCCTGCGGAGCGAACGGGCGTCCGCGCAGGTACTCGACGGTCGTCTGATCCGGGTTGATGTAGCCGCAGCGGGCACCGCCTTCGATACTCATGTTGCAGACGGTCATCCGCTCTTCCATCGTCATGCGATCGAAGACCTCGCCCGCGAATTCGTAGGCGTACCCGATCCCGCCCTTCACACCGAGATGCCGAATGATGTGCAGGATCACATCCTTGGCATACACGCCGTCTGCCAGCGTGCCGTTGACCTCGACGCGGCGAACCTTGGGCCGGTCCATCGCCAGCGTCTGCGTCGCCAGGACGTACGCCACCTGCGAGGTGCCGATCCCGAAGGCGATCGTCCCGAACGCCCCGTGCGTCGAGGTGTGGCTATCCCCGCACGCGATCGTCATTCCCGGCTGGGTCAGTCCCTGCTCCGGACCGACGATGTGAACGACGCCCTGCCGGTTGTCGTCGATATTCAACAGCCGCACGCCGAACTCGCGGCAGTTCTTCTCGATCGAGGTCATCATCTGCTCGGCCAGCAGATCCTGGAACGGGCGGGCCTGGTTGTCGGTCGGCACGATGTGGTCCACGGTCGCGATCGTGCGCTCCGGATACATCACCTTCACGCCACGGTCACGCAGCATCTCGAACGCCTGCGGACTGGTCACTTCGTGGATCAGGTGCAGACCAATGAACAGCTGGGTCTGCTGTCCAGAGGCCAGCGTGCCGACAGTGTGCAGATCCCAGACTTTGTGAAACAAGTTGCGTGATTCGGTCATGATCGCCATCGCGTGTACAGAACCCGAGCGGAAACTGTTTCCGATCCAGACTTATCAGTATAGCTGTTCCCGGGGTCGACTCGAACTGTGGCAGGGGAAAATGCACGGCAACGCACTGTTTCACACTGGGTGAGTTTTCAGCCGTCAGTTCTCAGTTTTCAGTAGGAAGCCAAGTCCCCAGTGTGAACAAGTGCGTTGCCGTGGGGAAAATGGCCGGGAGGCCGGGTGGAGTGCATTCGCGTGCATGTATCAGATAAGTCGGCAGGTCATCATTTCCACGACGGCTTTCGCGAGAAGGGCATCCTCCGGTGGCGGTCGAGGACTCGCAGGTGGCGAATGATCCCATCCTGATTCTTGCCCCCTCCGTTTCATCAGGCCACTCCCACCCGTCTCGCGTGAGAAATTGCGGTCGCTGCGGTACAAGTGACGCCGGGGCAATCCGCCCAGCTATCGCCACACTCCTGGAAGAAGTTCATCATGCTCAAGTTGATCCGCGTTGGTCTGTTGTCACTGTTGTTCTGCGCCCCGATGCTGGCCGAGGACAAGCCTGCCAATTGGAGCGAGCAACAGATCGCCAAGCTGCCGAAGTCGGAGACTCCGATCCGGCTGTTCAATGGGAAGGATTTGGAAGGGTGGGACGGACAGACGGCGAAGTACTTCAAGGTCGACAACGGCGAGATCGTGGCCCGCAATGAGATCGCGAACGCCCCCAAGGCCAGCACGTACCTCGTCACGAAGAAGAAGTACCGCAACCTGCGACTGATTTTCGAGAGCAAACTCGTCGAGAGCGAGATGCACTCGGGGATCGCTCTGTGGGGCCAGACTGTCGAGAAGGAGGGGGACTCCTTCAGCTACCAAGGGCATCTCGTCATGTACCCATCGGGTTACGGCTTCTGGGATCTGTACCGCCGCAACGGGATCTACCAGGACCAGGACGGAGCCGCCAAAAAGGTCGGCCATCAGCACGACTGGAACCAGATGGAGATCGTCGCCGTCGGCTCACGGATACAGTTCGCTCTCAACGGCCACGCGGTCGCCGACTGGACCGACCCGAAGCCTGAACTGTGCGAGGCAGGCCCGCTCGGCCTGCAACTGCATTCGAATACAGTGGCCCAGGAGTTGCGGTTCCGGGGTCTGATCCTCACGGAGAATCCGGAGGAGAAGCTGGTGACGGTGGAGGCGAAGTAGGCACTCTCACCCACCGATCGACTCACGATTTCCGGCCCTCGCGTTTCAAATTGGCTCACACCATCCGGATGGCCATGTTCGCGTCGTCGTAGCCGACGGCGGGGGCTTGGCAGGCTCCGAGGTGGCAGACGTAGAGGGTGACACTCGTGGCCTCGGGCTTGCCTGCGAGGACGACGGGGTGCGGGAGCGATTCGTCGTTGCTGGCACCAGTGTTGACAAAGCGTGCGAGCGTGTAGCTCGGGACGAAGCGGCGGTGGAACGTGGCGAGGAGCTGATCGGCCTTATCGGGTTGACCGCCTTCGATGAGAACCAGTTCCGGTGTCGGACCGATCGCGAAGTCGAGAGCGATCAGGGCCTGCGAGGCACCTCGTGAGTGGTCCGCCATCAGTCCCGAGACGGCTTCCAGGGCCTTCTCCCCCGATGTGTCGAAAGACCACTGGCTGATCCTCGTCAGTCGCAGCAACGCCAGCGCCGCGCAGCTGTGGGCGGCGGGGGTAGCGTTGTCCTGGACCTCTTTGGTGCGGTTGATAAGAGCTTCGTGGTCATCGCTGGTATAGAAGAAGATGCCGTCGTCGGGGTCGGCGAAGTGTCTCTTCATGAATCCGGCGAGGAGGCCCGCTTCCTGAAGCCACACGACATCGAAGTCGGTCTGGTAGAGGTCAACTAGGCCGTCGATTAGACAGGCGTAGTCGTCGAGGTAGGCATTGAGCTTGGCGGTGCCGTCCTTATAGGTGTGAAAGAGACGGGCAGACAGTTGATGGTTGATGGTTGATGGTTGATCGACAGAGGAGACAGACGGTTCTGCTCCCTCTCCCCACGGGTGGGCGTCGCCATCGATTGAGATTCCCATGGGGGGGAGAGGGCTGGGGTGAGGGGGTAAAGCTGAGGGTTGCCCCCTCACCCCAACCCTCTCCCCCGCAGCAACGGTTTCGCCGAGGTTCAAAGTCTCTAGCGGGGGAGAGGGAGCCGAAGAATCGGCTTCGCCACTTGTGCGAATCTTCGTCAGCACGAACCTCGCCGCATCCTGAGCGGCCTGTAAGTACCGCTGGTCCCCCAGCACCTGGGCCCCGCGCGACATCGCGGCGATCATCATCCCGTTCCAGGCCGTGAGGATCTTCTCATCGCGACCGGGCGCGATGCGGGTCGCCCGGCGTTCGAGGAGTTTCGGTTTGCCCCAGTCGAGCGTGGCGGACAACTCCTCGAGTGGAGTCTTCAGTTCCTTGGCCAGTTGAGCCAGCGGCTTCGGGCGGTTGAGGATCGAGTGCCCCTCCCAGTTCCCGCCGGGCGTCACATCGAAGCAGGCACAGAACAGCTTCCCGTCTTCGGCACCGAGGACTTCGGCGATCTCCTCTGGAGTCCAAACAAAAAACTTCCCTTCGACCCCTTCGCTGTCGGCGTCCTGCGTCGAGTAGAAGCCGCCTTCGGGTGAGGTCATCTCGCGCAGCCCGTAGTCGAGCGTCTCGCGGGCGATGCGAGCGAAGTCTTCGCGACCGGTCGCCTGATAAGCTTCGAGGTAGACCGGAACCAGCAGGGCATTGTCGTACAGCATTTTCTCGAAGTGTGGCACCAGCCAGTGCGCATCGGTCGAGTAACGGTGGAACCCGCCGCCGAGATGGTCGTAGATCCCTCCACCCGCCATCTTCTCCAACGTCAGCGTCACCGCATCGAGAGCCGCCTTGTTGCCGAACCGCTTCCAGCAGCGCAGCAGCACGCGGAGGTCCATCGGGTGCGGGAATTTGGGGGCACCGCCGAAACCGCCATGCACGCGGTCGAGCGACGAGAGCAACTCCTGTTCGGCCCGCTTGAGCAGCGACTCGTTGAGTTCGGTCGGCTCGAAGTTCGGTGCGGTGAACCGGGCGATGGCGTCGACGAGGCCATTCGACGACTCCGTCACCTCGGGACGGCGGTTCGTCCAGAAGTCGTGCATCAGCAGCAGAATCTCGCGGAACCCCCGCATCCCCATCCGCGAAGTCGGCGGCCAGTACGTCCCTCCATAGAAGGGCTTTCCATCGGGGGTCAGGAACACCGACATCGGCCAACCGCCCCGCCGCGTGATGAGCTGGACAGCTGCCATGTAAATCTGGTCGAGGTCGGGGCGTTCCTCGCGGTCGACCTTGATGCTGATGAAGTGTTCGTTCATCACAGCGGCGATGCTGGGATCCTCGAAGCTTTCGTGCTCCATGACGTGACACCAGTGGCACGCGCTGTAGCCGATGGAGAGGAAGATTGGCTTGTCTTCGGCTTTGGCGCGGGCGAGTGCTTCCTCGCCCCAGGGATACCAGTCGACGGGGTTGTAGGCATGCTGCTGGAGGTAGGGACTGGTCTCATGCAGCAGCCGATTGGCCGGGTGGGAAACATTGGACGAGTCGTGAGAAGAGTGCATGCGACTGAAATTCCGTCAAAGGCGAAGTCTTTCGCGATGCTCTCATCAGCAGACAACGAGCGGTCGCATTCGCATCGTAGGCCGAATGACTCAAAAAACGAACATCGCATCGAAGTCAAGTGGCGAAAAGGCAACAAATGCACCACTTTGCAAAAAGTGCCAAAACTGGATTTGCCAACTCCCTCAAACGACATAGGTTTGGGCCAGAGTGAGTTTTGCTCTGTACGCGAGAGGAACCCCTGTGAGAGAGGGAGTCCGATTCGAGTCCAGGGAGACGTTCCAGTCCTGACCAACTTGCTGGTCTGAGCCGGGTCTGCGAGTGGATGCGAGAAGCGGGTGCTTCTACGTGTCAGTTCGGTGGCCCTCCTGGCTCTGATCACACCCCCTGAGAGAGAGAAAGACCAGATGAAGAAGTTCCTGTGGAGTCTGTTTGGCGTCGGTGCGTTGCTGGTGAGTGCCCAGATGGCCAAGACTGCTCCGATCACGGCGTCTGATTCGCAGACGTTCACGGTCACTGTGCCGAAGCGCGTATCGATCACCGCTCCCAACGCTGGTGTCACCCGGACGCTCCCGAATTCGAGCGCCACTCTGGCGTTTCCCAATCAGGTCTGGCAGGTCAAGAGAAACGTGCTGCACGGTGTCGGCGTGACATTCGTGGTTCAACAACCATTCACCAATACGACGGACAGCACCTACAAGCGCGATGCGGGGTTGACCGTGGCTGTCGCCTCCGGATCGAGTACAGGTCCGGCCACGTGGACGGTCGCTGGTACCGGAAGCGCCCAGACCGACTATGCCGCAGCCGTTCCTGTGACCACAGCCACTGTTTCGGCATCGTCCGACAAGGTCGGCCAGGCTGCATTCAACGTCGGTGTTTCGTTCCTGACAGTGGACATCAATAATGTCGCCGAAGGGAGCTACGTGACCACCGTCGTCGGCACTGTGACCGAGAACCCGTAATCGAGAACTCCGCTCGGGATCCTACCGGACACCCCATTCGCAGGGACGCGAGATCGACCACACACAGAGGCGGCTCTCCGCGTCCCTTCGGGATCACGGGAGCCGTCTTTCTGTGTTTCTATCGGGGCCTTCCGACTGGACATCGATCCGAGCGAGGGCAACCCTCTGTGCCGATATGCATTCCCGGAAATCGGGAACGTATGTCACTCGCTCCTTTCGAAGCGAGACGAGCAATCCCTTTGCGCCTCGCAGAACGAAAGACCCTCAAGGGGAACCGCGTTTCGCTGCCAGTCACGCCTCGAACACCAAATGTCAACTTCTGCCAGAAAGTGCGTACCAGCAAGCGCCACCACTCCGGCACCGTGTAGGTTTGCAGCGTGAGAATGAATTCCCCCACAGATGGCCCTTGAGAGAGGGAGGTCTGGCAAGTTTGGGGAAACTGTTCCGGTTGTGGCGAATTGCTGGTCTGAGTCGGGTCTGCGTGCCGATAAGAAGAAGCGGGAACTTCTCGCTCTGGGCAAGCGGGCCCTCCCCACTCTGATCACACCTCAGAGAAAGAGAGCACGAAGATGAAGAAGTTCCTGTGGAGTCTGTTCGGAGTGGGCGCGTTGCTGGTTGGAGCCCAGGTGGCCTACACGGCGACCGATTCGCAGTTGTTCACGGTCACCGTTCCGAAGCGTGTGACGATCACCAAGCCGGTGGCTGCGGTCGCCGCCACGCTTCCCAATTCGAGCGCCTCACTGGCGTTTCCGAATCAGGCTTGGCAGGTCCAGGGCAACGTGACGAACGGGGTGGGGGTCACCTTCGTGGTTCAGCAACCGTTCACGAACACGACGATCGGCACCTACAAGCGAGATGCCGGTTTGTCAGTGGCGGTGGCCTCCACCAGTGGTCCCGCCACATGGTCTGTGGCCGGAACAGGCAGTGCCCGGACCAACTACAGCGCGGCAGTTCCCGTGAACACGGCCACGGTTTCCGCATCGTCGAACAAGGTCGGACAAGCCACCTTCAACGTCGGTGTGTCATTCCTGACCGTGGACATCGCACAAGTCGCCACGGGGGACTATGTGACCACCGTCGTCGGCACCGTGACCGAGAACTAAGTTCCCGGCCCCCCAGGACAACACCATTCGCATGGACGCGCGATCCACCACACACACAGACGGCCCTCCGCGTTCCTTCCGGATGCTGGGAGCTGTCTGTCTGTATTTGTGCTGTGGAATCCTGGTCGTGATTCCGAGTTTGGCGGAGCCGCCGCCCTCCATTCGGGCCTCTAACAAGCACCAGAGTTTGCCGATCGTTGACCACTCCCGGCCAGCGGTCTTCCCCGAACAAAGCTGGAACATTGTCGCACCGCATCCCCTCAAACCGACGATCGCGATCTGGACCATCGAGCCGTTTCGCAACGTCGCCGACCCGAAAAGCCAAGTCGATGCCCAACTGAATCTGACGCTGCCGCCCTATGGAGGTCACAGCGGCGACTGGCAGGTCATGATCCACCAGGATCGGACCGCGTTTGGCTCCGGGAGGACCACCGCACATGTGGTGGCCGGGTCAGTCGGCGGTCATGCCAATGCCGGAATCACGGTCTCCTGTCTGTGTCACGAACAGCCGTTCCTGTCGGACGGGGCCTACGAAGCCACCGTCGTCGGAACCATCACGGAAGCATTCTGAAGCTGAAGGAATCCAAGTTGTCGCAGGTGCCAGAGCAGGGAGGTCTCCCTCGGCGGCTGATCGCCGTTGTCTGGACCTGCGCGCTGGTGGTCCTGGTCGGCTGTCGATCGATTCCTGGCCCGCAACGGCGTTCCGTGGAGGAGCTGTACTTTGAGGCGCTGGCCAGTTCCAAGGCCGAGAAGAATCTCGGCCTGGATCATCCGGTGCATCCGGAACCGGTATTGGAGCCGGTCGAGGTTCTCGTCGCGCCGCCGATACTCCCCTCCGACGCTCCTCCACCACTGCTGCTGCCGCCCGAGTTGATGCCGCCCGGCGCGCCCGGCTTGATCCCGCTGACGCCGCCCGCCTCCGCTCCCGTGCCTCAAGCTCCGCCTCCAGTCGGGGCAGCTTCTCCCTCTGCCATGCAGCCCATCGCTCATGCCCAATCGGGGACTCAGCCCGGCTCAGTCGTCCGTGCCAGTGCGACGGGTTCCGAGAAACTCGTCAGCGACATCTACACCGAAACCGATGTCCGCGAGGCCGTCCAAGCCCTCGCGACTCAAGCCGGAGTGGCGGTCGTCCTGGATGACACGATCCGCGGCGAGGTCAACTGCACCATCGAGAACGAGCCGTTCGAGCAGGCCCTGCAACGGGTTCTACTTCCACTCGGCATGGTCTATCGCAAGAAGGACAACCTGTATCTGATCGGCCGCGTCGACCCCACCTCGAATCTGTTTCCGCACATTGCCGAGACGATCGAGTTCCGCCCGAACCACCTCTCGACGCAGGAACTCCTGGCCCTGCTTCCCGCGCGGCAGGCTCAGTTCGTCCGTATGGTCGACAAACGCAACCTGATCATCATCGAGGCCCCCCATGACACGGCTCAGCAGATTCATGCCCAACTGCTCAGCGCCGACCAGCCGATCCCCCAGATCATGATCGAAGCGGTGGTGTGTGTGGTGGCTCCCGAGAAGGGGCTGCAGTTCGGCATGGACTGGAACCACGGGTTGCAGGTCCAGGGACTCAACCGGCTCAATGTCGGCCTGACGGGTCTGTCCTTCACCGGACAGGTGAGTCCCTATGGGGCCGCCAACGCCTTTGACGATTTCGCGGTCACATCGGCGTTTGTGCAGCTCCTCGCGAAGGAAGGGTATGTGACGATTCGTGCGGCTCCACGGGTCATGGCCAAAGATGGCGAAAAGGCCCAGATCTCCATCGCCCGCGACACCTTTTTCAGTATTCAACAGGGGAACAACCAGTTCCTCTTCAACCAGAACATCCAGAAGGTCGATGCGGGGATCAGCCTGACTCTGACGCCGTCGATCCGGGGCGAGAACATCCAGATCCAGATCGAAAAGGCGGAGGTCAGCGAAGATGTCCGCTCCATCGATCCGCAACAACAACTCAACAACAGCCCCTACCCGATCATCAATCGCCGCAACGTCTCGACCACGGTCCAGGTCAAGGACCAGCAGACCGTCGTGATCGGGGGGCTGATGCAGCGGCAGACGGTGGATCGCGAAAGTCGCATCCCCTACCTCGGGGGCCTGTGGGGGATTGGACGGGCCTTCCGCAAGATCGAGAAAACGGAACAGGAGGCCGAAGTCGCGATCTTCATCTCCCCGAAGATCGTGATGCCGACGGCGGCCACGCGAGTCTGCCCTCAGCCCGAGCCGCTGATCCAGATCCCCCTCGCTGATCCGCTACCAGTTCCACAATCAGTCGTCACTCCGACAGTGTTTCAAGCACCGCCCTCCACCGGGGCTGTGATTCCACAACTGCGAGCGGTCCCCGCGTCTTGATCGATTTGAAGCGTGAGCCGTTGGGCTTGCCCGATGTACTCGTCATGCCGGTGCCCCTCATGAGGAGGGGTCATTCCAGTCCAGGGAGGGAGCATTCAGAAGGCTGATGATGTCCCGGACTCTGATCTCCCGTCTCTGCTGCTCCCTGTGGTGTTTGACTCTATCGATGGAAGTCACAGCGCAGGTCACTCCGAAACCCGCAGTTCGCGTCAATGCCCCTCCCCTGGGAGCCGCTGCCGCACCGGCAAAGCCCGCTCCCAAAGCCGGGCAGTCGGTCACGATCACCGAACAGGTCCGCCCCGCGTTCAGCATCGATCCGATCGTCAACCGCCTCACAGCCCGGCGCGGCAAGGTTCTCCACGTCGACTTCGGGATCACCAACGAGGGAGCTGCGACTACGCTGGAGATTCGCACGGTGGCCCTGACTCAAGATGAGAGCGGCACGATCTTCCCCAATGAAAAAGTCGCCGCTCCCCAGGACTTCGAGTTGCTCAGCCCCGGCACCGTGGCACTCGGAGCGGGTGATAAGTTTGTCATCAAGGGACGCGTGCGCGTGCCCGATTCCCTGTCGACCTTTCACACATTCGGGCTACTGGTCCGCGACGTGGGGCAGGTGAAAGCCCAACCCAACGCCGAGAAGCCGGACGGCCCGCGCGTCGGCATTCGCTTCGTGACGCAGTACCTGCTGCGGTGCGATATCACGGTCGAGGGAGTGCGTTCCGAGAACGCTTCGAAGCTTCAGATCGACGGCGGCGAACTCGTCGAGGTGGATGGCATTCCGGTCGCGCGGGTCTTCGTGGTGAACCCCACCGAGGGGCCGATCGAGTTCGGCCTCCGCACGCAGATTCGCCAGTCCCAGGAGAGCGAGGATCGCCCCACGTTCCCGCTCGGCATGCCGGTCCGCGTCAACCTCGACGCTCCCGAGAAGTACCTCGGACGCATCCTCTCCGGTGCGAGAATTCGCCTGGAAAGCCCGCTCGCCTCGCCGATCTTCCCCGGTCAGTATTACCTGGAAGCCTCACTGCTGGGAGACAACCACGTCCTGACCAAGAGTGGATTCCCGATCGCCGTGGCGGAGGGCGACTACCCGGCCCAGGGACTCGCCACCGTCCAGGCCGCTCCGGGGCTGCTGGCGTCACCCTCGCAGATTGAACTCTCTCTGCAACGCGGCGGCAGCCGCGCCGAGGTACTCAACTTCCGGAACGAAGGAGCCCTCGCCACCGATGTCGAGATCGTCGCGGAGACTCTCGAAGGCCAGCCGCTCGACGGCGTGGCGGTCCGCCCGAACAAAGTCACGCTCGCCCCCGGCTCCTCTCGCAAGGTCTCCGTCACTCTCTCGGCCTCGGGCGATCTCAACGCTCATCGCTACGCGCGGCTGCGAGTGAAGGCGACACCGGTCGGGGGAGCGGTCGCCGAGTCGACGCCGATCATGGTGGCTCTGCTGGGACGAGCCACGATGCAACCGGTGCTTGAGGCGGGCGAACTGGTCTGGGACTCAGGGGCTGAGAACCCGGCCTTCGTCATCGAAGTCCACAACAGTGGAGCCAGACACATCCCCGCCGAGGCGCTGCTGACGATGGGCAATGAATCGGGTCGTCCGATCGACATCCGCGGCGGCTTCGGCAAGTGGATCCTCCCCGGTGCGACCGAACGCCTGCGGTTCAATACGCCCAAGTCGCTGCCTCCCGGCAAATACACCGCCCGCCTAGTGATCCCCAACGGCCCCGGCTCGGAACCGATCGAGAAGCGGCTGGAGTTTGAACTGACTGGGGAGCGGTGAAGGGGGATCGTTGAGGGTTGAGGGACGGAGGGGAGAGCATCAGCAACTGGCCGTCTGGCTTGCCCAATGCGCCATTCTTTCGACAATCCATCAACCATCAACCCTCCTCCCCCTATTCGTACTTCGCCACCTTCGGCTCCGGAATCTCCTTCAGCAACCGCGCGACGAGATCGTCGCTGCTCGACCCTTCCGCTTGAGCCTGGAAGTTGGGGGCGATGCGGTGTCGCAGGACCGGGATGGCGACTCGTCGGACATCCTCGAACGAGACCGCTGGCCGCCCATCCATCGCCGCCAGCGCGCGGGCTCCGTGGATCAGGTACTGACCCGCACGCGGTCCAGCTCCCCAGTCGACCATCTCTTTGATGAACGCCGGAGCCGACCCGTCACTGGGCCGCGTCGCCCGCACCAGCCGGGCGATGTAGTTGATCGTCAGCGGGCCGACCTCGATCTGGTTGATCTGCTTTTGCAGATAGAGGATCGACTTGGCCGACAAGACCTTCTTCACCTCGGCCCGTTCGCCGCTGGTCGTCGAGGTCAGGATGCGCTCCTCCTCTTCGAGCTTCGGGTAGTCGACCTTCACGTTGAACATGAACCGGTCCAGCTGGGCCTCGGGGAGCGGGTAGGTCCCTTCTTGTTCGATGGGGTTCTGAGTGGCGATGACGAAGAACGGCTCGGGCAGCGGGTAGGTGTTGCCCGAGACGGTGACCTCGTGCTCCTGCATCGCTTGCAGCAGAGCGGCCTGCGTCTTGGGCGGCGTGCGGTTGATTTCGTCGGCCAGCAGGATGTTCGTGAACACCGGCCCTTGGACAAATCGGAATTCGCGCCGGCCCCCCTCGCCCTCTTCCAACACGTTCGTCCCAGTGATGTCCGACGGCATCAAGTCGGGCGTAAATTGAATCCGCTTGAACTGCACATCCAGCAGCTTCGCAATCGTGCTGACCACCAGCGTCTTCGCCAGCCCCGGCACCCCGACGAGTAAGCAATGCCCGCCAGTAAAGATTGCCGAGAGGATCTGCTCGATGACATGATCCTGCCCCACGACCACCTTGTGCAGCTCCTCGACCATCAGCTCGCGATGCCGCCGGAACTTGTCGAGGAACTCATCGAAGTCACGTTTTTCAGCCACGGGAGGTTGTTCCGGTCAGTCGCAGGAAGAGGTCGAGAAGTCGATCCACCGGCAAAGGCTATCAGCCCCGCCGGTCGGGACCAAGGGTATGGCGAGAGCGAGTGTCGCCTTTCGCTCCGCGAAAGGACGTTTTTTCGCGGAGCGAAAGACGACTCACATTGCTTTACGATTCCTTAGGAACCGTAAAACAATAAGTTACCGATTTAGACCGCCCTCCCCGCAAGTTTCAAGCGAGTTGGGTGTTCCGGATCCGGTAAGTTATTGTTTTAC
>JAYTFV010000427.1:0-3458 GCA_043734065.1 Planctomycetota bacterium | reverse complement strand
CATGATGTTCATCATCGATTCACCGCCACGCCGAAGGATGAGCATTGAGGAGTTCCTGGCTCTTCCCGAGGACGGTGTCGATCGTGAACTGATTGCTGGCGATGTCTGGGAGCGAGGCCCATCCATCCACGGCATGCTGCATGCCGGTTGCCTCGCGGAACTCGCCTGCCTGATCGGCAACTGGTCTCACGCCAATCCATCCAGCGGGGTGGAGGTTCTCGCGGGGCAGCCCGGATTCATCATGCAGCGCGAACCGCCAACCGTGGTGGGGCCTGATCTTGCAGTGGTGGATCGCGATGTTCCGACTGATCCGAGTTCCGGACTGGTGGAAGGCGTTCCGCGACTCGCCGTGGAGATCCTCTCGCCGTCCGACAGTCATGGAGACATCCGTGAAAAGGTTCGGCTGTTTCTCGACCACGGTGTGACCGCAATCTGGATCATCGATCCCGATGACCAAAGCGTTCGCGTCAATCGTCTCGGACAGCCGGTGACTTTGTTCTGTGGAGATCAGTTGTTGGCGTGCGAACCCGAGATGCCCGGTTTTTCCGTTCGTGTCAGTGAGTTGTTTCGCGAGGTGGAAAGGGGTCGATCATGAGTACCGCAACCGCGCTGATCACTGCCGACGAGTTCTCGGCGATGGGCCATGAACGTCCGTCCGAACTGATTCGCGGGGAGATTGTGGAAATGACCAGCCCTGGAAGTCGGCATGGACAGGTTTGCAGCAATGTGTCGTACCTCCTTCAGGCATGGTCACGTCAACAACAAGTCCCCTGGAACATCGTCTCGAATGATGCGGGCGTCCTCACCGAGCGCGATTCCGATTCCGAGTCGGTTCGCGGACCAGACGTGTACGCCATCCGCAACGATCGCTTGCCCGATGGCGAGCTACCCGTCGGGCACATGAGCGTGGCTCCGGAACTCTGCGTGGAGGTGCTGTCGCCGTCCGACCGCTGGCCCGATGTCTTGGCCAAGGTCGGTGAACTGCTGCGGGCCGGCGTCCACGAGATGTGGGTGATCGACCCCGCTCACCGCCGGGTGCATGTCTTCCGCAGCGACGATGAGCCGACCGTCCTCGATCCAGACGAAAACCTGACCAGCACGGCCCTTCCGGGGCTGGCGTTTGCGGTTCAGGATCTGTTCTTTCTGACGTGAGCCATTCTCATACTCACATGCCAATCTGTTCCGCTAGGCCATTCATGTCACCCGCCCTCAAACGTATCTCTCCCACCGAATACATCGAACTGGATCGCGCCGCAGCGACCCGGAGTGAGTATTTCTTTGGCGAAGTTATCGCGATGTCGGGGGGGAGCTTGAACCACTCCCTCATCGGGATGAACATCGGTCGAGAAGCAGGCAGCTCCCTCGAAGGGCGTCCGTGCTTAGTTCTGAATCCGGATATGCGTGTCCGGACTGCAACTGGCGTCTACACCTATCCGGATGTCACGATCGTTTGCGGCAAACCCCAACTGGAGGACGACCGAAAGGATGTGCTGCTGAATCCGCTCGTGATCTTCGAGGTTCTGTCGCCTTCGACGGCGAACTACGACCGAGGGGCGAAGTTCGATAATTATCGCAGTATCCTGTCGTTGCAAACGTATGTCATCGTCGCTCAAGATCAGCCCGCTATCGACTGCTATCACCGGCAACCTGACAATCGGGGTTGGCTCCTGACAATCGCCCGAGGACTCGATGCGGTGATTCAGATTCCTGCGGCGAACTTCGACCTTTCGTTAAGCAGAGTTTATGCCAACGTGGAACTTCCTTCACATTTGGGAGTGGTGTGACTCTGTTCACGCGACTCCGGAACCCTGCCATGTCCACCGCCCTCCAACGTATCACTGCCGACGAATACCTCGCGTTCGACCGCGCGGCCGAGAGGCCGCACGAATTGATCGCGGGAATCGTCTATCGCCGAGCGGATGCCAACTTCCGTCATTGCATGATCAGTTCGAACGTGATGGGGACCGTGGGGAACGCATTGAAGGCCACTCCATTTCGAGTTTACGCCCCACAAATGCGAGTCCGAGCGTCCGCGAATGTCTTCCTGTATCCCGATCTAACGATCGGCTTTGGCCAGCCTGAATCCGTGGACCAGCACAACGACATTCTGGTCAGCCCGAGGATCATCTTCGAAGTCTTCTCTCCCGAGACTGAACTTCGCGACCGAGGAATCAAGTTCGAACACTACCGCAGCATCCCTTCACTGCAAACGTATGTCCTCGTCGGGCAGGATCTCGCGATTGTGGAATGCTACATTCGACTTCCCGAACAGGAGGGCTGGATGTTGACCGATGCTCAGGGTCTGGACAGTGTCATCCAGATCCCCGGAGTGGAGATCGAACTGCCGTTGCGAGAGGTCTACGATCGGGTCGAGTTCCCGATGCCCGAGGGAGTGGGATGATTCTTCACATGTCCGACATGTCCGACTGCAATCACTCCCCGCTTCCCGCCAACACTTGGTCCAATCCCATGCCCACTGCCACCATGCCCTCCTCATTCTCCACCATTGGCTTCGAGGCCTTCCTCGAAACTCGCCACGAACCCGCGTGGATCGCGGCCCTGCGCTCCACGGCCTTTGAAGCCTACCTCGAATCGCTGGAACATCCCCTCGAACCCGAGGAGTACCGGCGACTCGATCTGCGGTCGTTCAAGGCCGACGCCTACTCGCTCCGCACGACCCCGGCCACCGATGTCCAGTTCAGCACGCTGATGCAGGACCGGGCGGAGTTCGGTGGAGCAGTCGTGCATGTCGATGGCTCGTGCATCCGGTCGTCTCTGAGTGCCGACTTGGCGAAGCAGGGAGTCCTTTTCGGCAGCCTCCCCGAGTTGCTCGTCTCACACCGCGAGATCCTCGAACCGCACTTGATGACCAGGGGGGTGAGCCTCACCAAAGACCGGTTCACCGCCTGGCACGCTGCCTTCTGGACCGGTGGCACGGTGCTGTATGTGCCGCGCAACGTCGAGATCACCGCCCCGCTGTATAGCCTCATCGGACTACAAGGTGAGAACGTGGCCGACCTGTCGCACACGCTCGTCATCCTCGAAGACGGGGCCAGCGCGACGCTGCTCGAAGAGACAGCCTCCGCCGATCCCAAGGCCAACGGCCTGCACAACGGAGCGGTCGAACTGCTCGTCGGAGCGGGAGCGAGGCTGCGCTATGTCCAGCTGCAAAACTGGAACACCAAGGTCCGGCACTTCGCCCACCAGTGCGGTCGTGTCGCGCGGGACGGGATGCTGCAATGGACCGTGGGAGCCTTGGGTTCACGGCTCCAGCACATCCATCAGCACGTCCACCTCGACGGTCCGGGAGCGAGTGCTCAGGTGAACGGCGTCACCTTCGCCACCGACCGGCAACTGCTCTCGTACTATACCCAGCAGTCGCACAATGCTCCGAATACGACCTCGGACCTGCTCTATAAAGAAGTGCTGAGAGACCAGTCCCGCGTCGTGTGGCGCGG
>JAYTFV010000426.1:0-22515 GCA_043734065.1 Planctomycetota bacterium | reverse complement strand
TCGAGTGACGGCCCGTTGGGCCTTGGGGGCATGTTTGGCATGCGATTTCCCAGGGCTGTCGCCCTGGGCTATCGAGTCAGGCCCCGTTGGGGCCGGGGGGCGAGAACCTGCGTAGATTGGCGACCGCACTCCTTCGGAAGTCTTAGCCCGTCGTCGACTGCGGGTTCCGGCAGCCCATGTTCTGGCGAACGTGGCTACGACACGGTTCATTCCAGGATCTCGAAACGCCCACGGGTTGCCACCCGTGGGCTTTGCTGCACACCGCATCCCGATGGATGCTGCTTCAGTCCCTCACGAATTCACAGGCTGCGCGGATCAAAAGTCATTGACGACTTCGCCGCCCTGGATCGTCGAGAGCGCCTCGACGACCTTTGGATCGATATTTTCAGAGACGAACCGCACCGATCCATCGGCCATCGCCATGTTACAGCCCCCGTGAAACGGCCCGCCGATGCCGTCCGGGCCGTTGATGTACGGTTGCTTCGTGAACGCGCGGATCGTGGAGGTTCCGCCCTGTCCCCACGGCCCGGTGGACCCGGTCGACTCGGCGACGATGATGGTATTGGAGGTGCCGTCCGTAATGTCCGCGATCCGCGTTTTGCGGTCGTACCCAAAGACTCCGGCGATCTGGCTGGGGAGTTTGGCGGTCGGGCCCTCTTCGGTGATCCCGCCGATGCCGACATAATGGGTGGCCTCCGCTGCCGCGGGCAGGCCGGGATTGAGATACGTCGGGATCGCATTCAGCAGCAGCGGGGCGTTCGTCGCCGAGGCGTGCCCCTCCTTCATGTCAATCTGGTTGTAGAGCGGAGCCTGTTCCATGAACGGCAGAATGCTCACCATCCAACTGAGCCGCTCCTCGACTCCCAGGTCTTTATTCTCAACCGTCCCCGCCGGGAAGCCATTGAACGTCTCGTGGTAGTTGTGCAGCGCCAGCACAATCTGCTTCAGGTTATTCTTCGACTGCGAACGCCGAGCGGCCTCGCGAGCCTGTTGCACAGCGGGCAGCAGCAGGGCCACGAGAACCGCTGGCACCGCCACGCTCGACGCGCCTCCGCCCCCCCCCGGAACCGGCAAGCCCGGAACCGAACTGGTGGTCCGTGTCGTCAGCCCGTTCTCATCGACGACCGAGTACGCGACGTTCGGATAGAGCCACTTGGTCACCAGTTCCGCCGGGGGCAGGTCGCTCATCTTGAAGATCATCGGAGGCGGGACGAATGGTCCCTCTTGTTCCGGTCGATTCAACAAATACTTCGACTGCGTGAGCGCCGTCTGTCCGAACCCGGCTGCCATCGGAGCCAACCCCACAATCATGCGGTAGGTCGAGCGGGGATCGACGATCGTCAGCCCCGTGAACGACGCCGGGATGGCCGCGGAGGTCTCCTTCGGCAGGGTCGCCACTTCCCAAGTCGGCAGCTCCCTCTGCACCCGCAGATTGAAGGCCATCACCGGCTGGGGCAGAATCGACACGCAGAGCCACTTGTCGCTGACCGAAATGGCCGGGGAGAGCCCGCCCAGCGGAATCTCGACGACGTAGGTTTTCGTGCCGTTCTTCTCCGACATGACCCCCTTGGCGTTCCCCTTCGACATTTGCGGCAGCAGTTCGACCAAGAGATGCTCCAGTGCGGTGTTCAGTTTGCCAGCGTCCTTCACGTTGACCAGCAGGGCCGGAGCAATGCCAAACCCGGTCTGGGCCTCGTCGTTGTAGACGCAGTTCACATTCCCCAGCCCGCTCAGCAGGTCGTCAATCACGTCCAGGCCGAGTTGCTCCTTGGCCATCGCTCGGGCCGATGAGACATTCGCCGTGTCGGGCGACATGACCTTTTCGAGTTCGACAGCCGTGTCGTACAAGGTCTGCACGGCCTTGGCACTGTCGAAACTGTAGGCCATGAACGAACTGAGTTGCTGTGGCAGCGGCGGCAGATCCTTGATCGTCATCGGCTCTTGGTCGAGCAGCGACAGCAGTCCGCGACGCTCGCCCGGGGCATCGATCGAGGTCAGCGAAGTCAGCGACCGGTCCTTGATCCCCGCCTGCACCCCGATCGAGTTCAGGTTGTCCAGGCCAAGAACCAGCCGCAGTTCCTGAACGGTCGTCGGCTTGTCCTGATTCTGCGTCGGGACTGGCATGCCGCCGAAGATCGCCCGCAGCGGCACGAGGTTCAGCCAGCCGAACGAGGTCAACTCGCTCTCTTTGGACTGGCTGTACTTGGCCCACAGCGGGTTGGTCGTGACGTTGGGTGTCTCACCGTCGGCGACCTGGATGGCCTGGGCAATCCCGTTAATCCCGACCGCGACGACGAGGTGCTTCCCTTCCGCCCACCAGCCGACCTCCACGCCGGGGGAGTCCGGGATGTCCATCCGCGTGACGGTCCGCTTGCCGATCGTCTTCTTCTCGGCCTTGAGTTGCTCGTTGCCGGCCAACTGCACAATGCTCGACAACACCTTGTCGAGCGTAGCCCCCTCATGCAGCACCACCACGCCGAACGGCTGCGGCCCCTGGTCGCTCATGCCGGGTGAGACGGCGATGGAGACTCCCTTGTCGCAAATCAATTGAAGCGCATCGAGGTATGGCTTGACCGGGAGCGGACCGGCCATCCCTTTGGCGCGGTTGAAGGTCTTCTCAACGGCCCCGACCAGCCCACTCTTGTAGAACGCATCGTAGGCGGCGGTCTTTTTGAACGCCTCGGCATGCAGGAGCGAGCCATCCACGCGAGCCAGGAGTACGCTGTCCTCGGGGAGCAGCGACTCGGTGGCGATGGCGGCGACGGCAGTGGGAGCGGGCGGACGGGTCTGCCCCTGCCCTTGAACATACTGCCAGCCGATGCCCAGCCCGATAAGGGCGACCAGTGTCACGAGAAACGACAAACGACGGATGCGCATGCCCAGCTCCTTGAGGTGGATCGAAGTGAGAACCGAACCGGCCTCGGCTCGCGTTCCCTCCGAGACAGTGCGTGAGATTACGCGGGGGGTGGGCGATTTCGCAACTGCATGGGGCCGGTGGGGGACGCTCACGTGGTATCTACACAATTCTGCTCGCCCCGAAGGGGCAGCCACAAATCAGCCTGGGGCACAGCGCAGCGCCGCCCCAGGACAGGATGAGGGAGAGTCGACTTCTGCCCTGAAAGGGCGAAACTCGACTATGAGGGATTGTTTCGCCCTTTCAGGGCTTCGCACGCCGACACGACCGATGACCCAGGGCGGCGCTGCACGGCTGACGCCGTTTCGCTCTGCCCTGGGCTGGTCTGTGGCTGCCCCTGCGGGGCGTCGCAGGACTCGGTTGTCGAGTGTGGTGCCCCCTTGTGGAATTCACGAAACACTTCGACGATCCACGACAACCGTTCCCGCCAGCAGGTCGCCCAGCCGTTGCTTCCGCTCGGTGCTGTGAATCGAAATCATTGCTGGCAAGTACCCGAGCATGATGGGGTTGACCTCGACAATTCGAGTGATCGTTCTCAGAAACGCCCCGACCACTCCACACTTGGATCCGTCCAGATGACGGACGCAGAGTCCATACCAGTACTTTCCGGGAGTCGTGGAAAACAATACCTCACACAAGAAGAAGTATCCGAAATAGAGGGAGAAGACCAGCACTCCCGTGATTACGTCGAGAGTGGTCGTTCTGGAACGGGGAAGATATTCACTGGCGATCGAAGCCAGAATAAAGAAACCAACCATTGCCAGCGTTTGGTCAAAAAAAGCGGCCCAATACCTCGGCGATCGGGAAATGCCCATCAATCCCGGAGGTGGATCGGGAGGTGATATTTCAGGTTGGTCCATCATGATTCTGTGTTCCAGGCAACGACGTATCGGGTCAGGCGACGGGGGGCACGGTCTGAGGCTTGGCGAAGGCAGTGGACCGCGTGGCGTCACATTCCTGATGAGACTGGGCGAGCCGGAGTGCGTCAGCACCCGGACCGTGCGTGCGTTCCCGGAGTCCGGGGGCTGACGCTGCCCGGCTCGTCTGTGGGAGTATGTAGATGCCAGGCCGCTCACGGATCTCACACGAACGGGGTCACCCCCGGCATGGCGACGGCCGGGAACGGGACCGTGCCGAACTCCAGCTTCTCTGGCCCGAGCTTTTCTTTCGAGTTCAGCGCCTCTTCCCAGGTGACTCGCTGGCCGGAATAGGCAGCCATGCGGCCCAGGATCGCCAGCATGGTACTCTTCGTCATGTAGTCGCCGTTGTTGATCCGGTTCCCGCTGCGGATGCTGGCGAAGAGAGCATCATGTTCCAACTGGTACATATTGTGATCCTTGCCATCCGGTGAGGCATACGACCACGCGTTCGGACCCTCGATACTCGTGTTGTCACTCTTGATGTGGCAGGTGCCATTGGTGCCCCAGAAGTGGTCCGAGACATCGTTCTGGCAACCGCCCTGTTGACGGCAGCGGCTGAACCCCTTGAGGCCATCGGCGTACTCGTACTGACTCGCGAAGTGGTCGTAGATGTGGCCGAAGGCGGGTTCGACGCGGACCTGTCGTCCCCCGGTGCCTGTCGCGGCGATCGGGGGCTGGTCGCCCATGGCCCAGCCGAACTTGTCGAGACTGTGGATGTGTTGCTCGACGATGTGGTCGCCCGAGAGCCAGGTGTAATAGAGCCAGTTGCGGACCTGGTACTCCATATCGCTCCAGTTCTCCTTGCGCCCATGATTCCAGAGGAAGCCGGTGTTGTAGGAACACTCCATGGCCACGATCTTGCCGATCTGCCCATCGTGCATCCGCTTAAATGCTTCCATCACCGCCGGGTGATACCGCCAGCAGAGGCCCGACACGACGGAGAGGTTCTTCTCCTTCGCCACCTTGCAGGCCTCGATCACCGTCCGCACCCCGGGAGCATCGACCGCCACCGGCTTCTCGCAGAAGACATGCACGCCCGCGGCCACTGCGGCCTTCATCTGCGCCGGACGAAATCCGGGCGGCGTGCAGAGCAGGATCACATCCACGCCCGAGGCCAGCAGCTTCTCGGTGCAGTCGAACCCGGTGAACTTGTGGTCGTCGTCGACCGCGATCTTGTCGGCGATCTCCTTGTCGTTTAGCAGAGCCTTGAGCCCCTGATCGAGCTTGTCGCGAAAGGCATCGCCCATCGCCACCAACTTGACGTTCTTGTCCGCCCGCAGTGCCTGCCCCGCGG
Source organism: Planctomycetota bacterium (assembly GCA_043734065.1). Taxonomy (GTDB): domain Bacteria; phylum Planctomycetota; class Planctomycetia; order Planctomycetales; family Planctomycetaceae; genus TH-plancto1. The sequence goes on along the minus strand of JAYTFV010000426.1, from coordinate 17,387 downwards.
CTCCCAGACCGCGCCCGCCGCAGCCCACAATGCCGATCTTCAGCGTATCACCACCCGCAGCGTAGATCGCGCTGGGGCTGAGAGCTGACAACAGCGTGCCCCCGACCGTGGCGAGCGTGCCCGCCTTGAGGAACTGACGACGCGACGTGGTGACAGCAGAGTTCGGCATGGGGGAAGTCCTCCAAGTGCGATGTGAGCCAACAGGCGGGGAATCTCAGGTCGCGATTCGACTCCTGTGTCTGAACGAGGAGTACGGATCGACGAAGCCTGATGATAGCAGGGAAATCGGGGAGGGAGAAATCCGAAGCACGAAATCCGAAAACCGTGCTTCGTGCGTCTTGCTTCGAAATTCTTGTTTCGAATTTCCTTTGAAAAGCTCTCACTTGCCGTGGGGGTTGGGCGTGGTAAACTTTCTCGCCGACAGCAGACCCGCTGTCGGCCCTCGGCGAGGTAGCTCAGTTGGTAGAGCAGCGGATTCATAAGCCGCGGGTCGTGGGTTCGAGTCCCATCCTCGCCATTTCGTGTCCAGTGGAGTGATCTCAACGGGTGAGAGTCGTATGCGTCGGACTCGACTGCCCTAGAGCCCCTGCTTGCCACTGTTGTCTCTCACGATCGATGGGGCGCTCGCCATCCCGGACCGCTCCTGAGCCTCCCATGTCGATCAGCTCTCTCCCGCTCAGCTATTGCACGAACGTGCATCCCGGTGTCACTGTCGCCGAAGTCGTCCAGGGGCTTCGTACCTACACCTCGGAAATCCAGCGAACCATCGGACGGCCCATCGCTGCCGGGCTGTGGCTCTCCCAGCCGGTGATCCACGAACTCGTGGCCGACCCGTCGCAGTTGGAACTGCTGCGTGAGACGCTGGCGGGGGCGGGTTTGGTGACGTATACCCTGAATGCATTTCCGTACGGCGACTTCCACTCCGAGCGGGTTAAGGAGCAGGTCTATCAGCCCGATTGGACTGCCCCGTCGCGACTGCAATACACAGTCGACTGCGCCCGCATCTTGGCCGAGTTGCTGCCGGAGGGAGTCGAAGGGAGCCTCTCCACCGTGCCGCTGGGGTTTAAGTCGCTGAGTACCGCTCCCGATTTCCAGGCGTCGTGCATCCAGCAGATCATCCAGTTCGCCAATGCGATGGACGAACTGCACGACGACACCGGCCAAGTGATCCGTCTGGCCATCGAGCCGGAGCCGCTGTGTGTCCTGGAGACGACGCCTGAGACGATTGCGTTCTTCGCCCAACTCCGCGATGCCGCTGAGGTCTCGGGCGACCGCCATGCCGTCGAGCGGCACATCGGCGTGTGCTACGACGTGTGTCACCAGTCGGTCGAGTTCGAGGACGTGGCAGCGTCGATCCGGGAACTGGGAGATGCGGACATCCGGATCAACAAGGTCCACATCACCTGCGCCATCGAGGTCCAACAGCCGACCCCGGCGTCTCTGGCCGAGCTCGCGCGATTCGTCGAGCCGCGCTATCTGCACCAGACCTTCGCCCGCTCGGCCTCGGGAAAGGTCGTGAACTTCCTCGACCTCGACCGCTCACTCTGCGAGAACCCACCCGCCGGGTTCAAGGACGCCGACACCTGGCGCGTGCATTTCCACGTCCCCGTCGACGCCGAATCGCTCGGCCTGCTCGGCACCACGCGCGCCGACCTCCGCAAGGCCCTGATGCAAGTGCTGGCCCTCAACTACGCCCCGCACCTCGAAGTCGAAACCTATACCTGGGGAGTCCTGCCCACCGGCGAGAAGCCGTCGCTCGTGGAAGGCATCTCACGCGAACTCCGCGCGACGCAGTTGCTGCTGGCGAATTTGCAGTTGAACAAGGATGGGTTGTCCGTCGTGTGAGATTCCCTCGGAAACAGATGACTGATGGGGAGTATTGGAACATGACAGTCCCCGCAAGCCATGTTACTCCTGACGGCGTCAAGTGGCGACGCTTCTGGTTCTTTGCTGTCCCGATCGCTGTCGCCATCATGTGGCGTACTGTCACGCTTGACCTGAATCATTGCCAACTCCATCAGAGTCATCAGAGGTCCTCTTGCTATCTCGATGGATGCAACCTAGACTTTTTCGTCAGGGGGGGATTGATGCGAAGTGTGGTTCTCATTCTGGTGACGCTGCAACTGCTTCTCAATGGAGTGGCTGGGTTGCATGTTCACGCAGATGCAAATCACAGCGTACCTGTTGGCCATGTGAACCGCCCGCATGTCCATATTTCGGGGCATTCCCACTGTTCAGGCCATGCACATTCAAAGCATGGACACTCGCATCGTTCCGTTGATGGAAATCCGAAGCCTGCTCCTGTTGTCCCATCCCCCAATGAGCCAGGGCACGACCGAGATGCGGTCTACGTCAACTGCGATTTCATGACGGCATCGGTGCCCCGGATCTCTGTACCAGAACCGCAAGCTACGTTCGAGATTTCGCGGGCTTCCGACGCGATCAAACCGATGGTTGGTGTTTGTCTGACACGAAACCGCAATGACGGTTCGTCTGGACCGGGTTCTGATGCCCGCTTCCGGCTATTGCCGCATTTATTGCGTGTCTAGATTTCGGTATTTCGGTAGCTCCCGCTGCACAGACGACTGTTGAGTTTTATCTCGGCAGAGAGTGTCCTTGATCTCATGCAGCCACAAGATGCCGTGCTGTCAGGGCAGGCTTGTTCTGGCTTTCTCATCCCTGCGATTCAGGTGTCCCATGACCCAGCCGCGTAGTCGCTTATTGCGATGGTTTGTTCTGGTGGCGTTCGCCGCTGCTCTGATGGCCGTCTCCGTTCGGTATCGAGAACGATGGATGGCTTGGCTTCGTCCAGTGGCTCCAGCCCCTGTCGCGGAGAAGAAGCCACCGAAACCTCCGGGGGAGGTAAAGGTTCTCCAGTTGAGTCCGCAGGCTCGGCAGAATCTGGGGCTGGTCTCGCGTCCCGCGAAACTCCAGACCTACTGGAAAACGATTCTGGTTCCCGGTGAAGTGGTCGACCGACCGGGACAGTCCGATCGCGGAGTCACGTCGCCTGCGGTCGGAGTCGTCACTCAAGTTCACGCCTTTCCTGGCGACACCGTTCGTCCTGGCGACCGGCTCTTCACGCTCCGCCTGATCAGCGAATACCTTCAAAACACCCAGTCAGAACTCTTCAGAGCCACGCGGGAGTTTCAGCTGCTCGGAGTCGAGCAAGCTCGGATTGAAAAGCTGTTGAAGACGGGATCGATTGCTGGCACGGAGCTATTCACGAATCAGCAACAGATTCTGCGACAACAGGCTGCGATTGATGGGTATCGACAGGATTTGCTCACACGCGGCCTCAATCCCGGACAAGTCGAGGGGGTCGAAGGGGGGAAGTTTGTGAACTCGATTGATGTGTTCGCACCACCGGCTTTGACAATCCCTTCACATGGCTCAGAATCGGGAATCGAAAAACTCATCGACGGCGAGAAGACGATCCTGGCCTATGAAGTCCAGGATTTGAAGGTCGATCTCGGAGCGCAGGTGCAGGCAGGCCAGCTCCTGGGAGTATTGGCGAACCACCACTCGCTCTACATCTCTGGTCATGCGTTCAAGCGTGAATCCCCGTACCTGGAGCGGGCGGCTCAGGAGCACTGGCCAATTCAGATGGAGTTCGCTGAAGACGATTCGTCTCGTTGGCCAACACTCAACCAGGTCTTCACGATTCGACACTTGGCCAATTCCGTCGACGCTACCAGCCGCACATTCCAATTCTTTGTTCCACTCGAAAATCAGTCTCGCTCGTACGAAAAAGACAGTCAGACATTCGTCGTTTGGCGTTACCAACCCGGACAGCGAGTGCGCCTCCATGTCCCAGTCGATGAACTCAAAGATGTGATTGTTCTGCCAGCTGCGGCCATCGTGCGGGAAGGGCCGGAAGCCTATGTCTTTCGGCAAAACGGGGATCTGTTCAACCGCCTGTCGGTCAGAGTATTACACGAGGACCGGCTGAGTGTCGTGCTGGCCCATGATGGCAGCGTGTCTCCCGGTTGGTATCTCGCTCAGAGCGGAGCCGCGTCTCTGAATCGCGTGCTGAAAGCCCAGGCGGCCAGCGGGACTCCCGCCGGAGTCCATGTCCACGCGGACGGCACCGTCCATGGCTCGCACTAAGGGGGGATCAACATGCTGAATGCCGTCATTCGCTTCTCGCTTCGCTATCGCATGCTGGTCGTGGTCATCAGCCTGGCGCTGCTGATCTATGGCAGCTACTTAGCCACTCTGATGCCGATCGATGTGTTCCCCGACCTCGACCGACCGCGTGTGGTCATCATCACGGAATGTCCGGGACTGGCCACCGAAGAGGTGGAAACGCTCGTCACGCAGCCGATTGAAATCTCGCTGCTGGGGGCCAATGGCGTGGAAGCGGTTCGCAGCCAGACCACAGCGGGACTGAACGTCATCTATATCGAGTTCAACTGGACGACCGATGTCCGGGCGGCCCGCCAGACGGTTCAGGAACGCCTCACCACGGTCGGATCCATCTTACCGCAGGGCATCCGCCCGCAGATGACACCGACCGCTTCGATCATGGGGCAGATCGTGATCGCGGGCATTTACCGCCAACAAGGACCACGTGGGGGGGAATTGATTTCGATTGGTAAGACCGGACTGATCGCAGAACTGGCACCCACCACCACGCCCACTGCCGAAGTGGCCGTGTGGCGTGCCATCGACCGCTACCGCCCAAGTACTTGGGAAGCCGTCACGGTGGAAAGCGAGGTCTGGCAGCCCTCGTCGTCAGGGAGTGACAATGAGACCGTTGAGAGCAGCCGCACGGTCACGCTCACGTTCGCTGGGCAGTCACACACGGTCGTCATCCCGTCCGTGGAAGAGCAGCACATGGCACTCCGCACTACTGCGGATTGGGTCATTCGCCCCCGGCTCCTGAAAATCCCTGGGATCGCCGAAGTGTTCATTCAAGGGGGAGATCGGAAGCAATACCAGATTCTCGTCGATCCGGCAGCGCTGCTGGAATATGGAGTCACGCTGCAAGAAGTGGAGCAAGCACTTCAGGAAAGCAACATCAACACCAGTGGGGGCTTCGCGGTTCAGGGCGAAACCGAGCGACCGATCCGCGTTTTGGGACGACTCGGTCCGGACTCTGCCGGAGTGCTGGACGATCTCCGCAAAGTGCCGATCAAAGTCCACCCGCAACGCACGATTCTGCTCGGTCAAGTGGCCCAGATCGTCGAAGGACCGCAGTTCAAACGCGGCGATGGCAGCGTCAATGGCCGACCGGGCGTGGTCTTCACGATTGCCAAACAGCCGCATGTCGATACTCGCGCGCTGACTGATCGGATTGAAACTGCATTTCGAGAAGTCGAGACCGCACTCCCGGCGGATGTCGTCGTGAACTCGGATCTCTTCCGGTTGAAGAACTTCATTGATCGCGGCATTTTCAATGTCGGCGAAGCTCTTGTGATCGGAGCCTTTCTGGTTCTCGTCATTCTGTTTCTGTTCCTGCTCAATTTCCGTACGACGTTCATCACGCTGACCGCCATTCCGCTCTCGCTGGTCATCACCACTCTCGTTTTTCGCATGCTTGGTTTCCTGACGGGCACGCATCTGTCGATTAACGTGATGACGCTGGGCGGAATTGCCGTGGCGATGGGAGAACTCGTCGATGACGCGATTGTCGATGTGGAAAATATCTTCCGGAGGCTGAAGGAGAACAATGCCTCGGCGACTCCCAAGCCGCCACTGCGGGTCGTGTACGAAGCCAGCATGGAGATTCGCAGCGCCATCGTCTTTGGAACTGCGGTGGTGATTCTGGTGTTTCTGCCGCTGTTTGCGTTGTCCGGCGTGGAAGGACGACTGTTCGCGCCACTCGGCGTGGCCTACATCGTTTCGATCCTGGCCTCGCTGGTCGTGTCGCTGACGGTGACACCCGTCTTGTCGTATTACCTGCTCCCGCAGTCACGAGCGGCACATCACGAACAGGATGGCTGGCTCTTGCGAAGCCTGAAGTATCTGGCAGGGTATATGATCCGGTTCAGCATGGCGCATCCGACCCTCCTGCTCCTCATCACTTGGGTGGGAGTCGGCTTCGCGAGCTGGGAGCTGGTCCATCTGGGCCGGAATTTCCTGCCTCAATTCGACGAAGGCAGTGTGCAGGTGAATGTCACTCTGCCTGCCGGTTCTTCACTCGACGCCTCGAATCAGGTGTCGGCGTTGATTGATGCCAAGTTTCGCCAAATGCAGAAGTCCGACGAGCGTCCCCAGGGTGAGATTCTCCACTTCGTGCGTCGCACCGGACGGGCCGAGATGGACGAACATGCCGCACCCGTCAACGTCGGCGAGTACATCCTCAGCATGAATCCGACGAGCGGACGCCACCGGGAGGAGATCCTGCCGCAACTCCTCAAGGATCTGCGGAGTGAGGTGCCCGGCGTCGATATCGAAGTCGATCAGCCGCTGACCCACCTCATCAGCCATATGGTCTCCGGGGTCTACGCCCAGATCGCCATCAAGGTGCATGGCGATGATCTGGATGTGCTGCTTCAGACAGCTGAGAAAATCAAAGCCGCAGTTCAAGACATTCCGGGAGTGACCCCACCGGTCATCGAATCGATTCGGCAGTCGGAAGAATTGCACATCCGGCTGCGGGCGGATGACTTGGCATTTTATGGGGTCACCCGAGCCTATGTGGCTCGTATCGTCCAGGCCGCTCTCCAGGGAGAGGTCGTCTCCCAGGTGCTGGAAGGGCAGCGGCGTTTCGATTTGCTGGTGCGTCTGGAAGAGGGTTATCGAACCGACTATGCCAATCTGGGGCGACTTCGCATAGATTTGCCTGGCGATCGCGGGCAAATCGAATTGCGGGAACTCGCCGACATCGGAGAAGGGGTCGGTCCCAATTCAATCAACCGCGAGAACGCCCGCAGGCGAATCGTCGTGCGTTGCAATACCCAGGATCGCGACTTGGCGAGTGCTGTGGCTGAGATTCAGCAGCGCGTCGGTCAGCAGGTCACGCTGCCCGAGGGTTACTTCGTGGAGTACGGCGGCCAGTTTGAGAGCCAGCAGCGGGCGACGACGTTGATCGCGGTGCTGGCTGGAATTTCGGTGGTCGGCATGTTTGTCGTGCTGATGATCCTCTATCCCTCGGTCCGCATCGTGTTGCAAATCCTGAACGCACTGCCGACCGCATTTATCGGCGGCGTCATGGCATTGGTCATCACTCATCAGTCACTGACCGTGGCCAGTCTCGTCGGCTTCATCTCGCTCGGCGGTATCGCTGTCCGCAACGGAATCTTGCTGGTTACGCACTACTTCCATCTGATGAAAGAGGAGCGAGAAGAGTTCTCCGAAGCGATGGTACTGCGCGGCAGCCTGGAGCGGCTCGCTCCCGTTCTGATGACGGCTCTGACCGCTGGAATCGGGTTGATTCCACTTGTCGTCAGCGGACAAGAGCCGGGACGAGAGATTCTGTACCCGGTCGCCACAGTGATCTTGGGAGGCTTGATTACCTCGACGTTCTGCGAATTCCTCATCCACCCCGGTCTCTTCTGGAGATTCAGCGGTCGCGATGCGGTGAAACTGACTCACATGGAGGACTCGGAGGAGAATCCGAACCGAGGACTCGACTGATCGCACTTCACCGCTTGGGCTCCGGCTCAAGCATTCCCCATGACGTTCGCGCCGCGAGGCGGAACACCCCCTGTTCTCTGGAGACACGACAATGACCACAAACCACCGTGACACGCTCGCTGCCGCCTTCGCAGCGCTTTTGATGACCGCTGGCTGCGAACCCGCGACACCACCCGCCGCACAGACCCCCGCCCCAGCGGCAGCCACGGTTGGTGCGGCCCACGGACACGCTCATCCCGAGGGTGCGGCGCACGGCGGTCACGGTGCCGGACCTCATGAAGGCACACTCACCGACTGGGGCGGTGGGAAGTACCACGTCGAATTCACCGTCGATCACGACAAGCAGCAAGCCACGGTGTACGTGCTGGGGAGCGATGAGAAGACTCCGTCTCCCATTCAGCCGACCGAGGGCAAGCTCTTGCTGACGATCACCGATCCCGCGATGCAGGTCGATCTGATGCCCCAGCCGCTGGAGGGCGAAACCGATGGGAAATCGTCTTGCTACGTCGGCAAGCACGAGAAATTGGGAACCGTGATGGAATACGCGGGTACAATCAGCGGCGATGTGGAAGGCACTCCCTATGCGGGTGACTTCAAGGAAGAAGCTCACGGCCACGAACACAAGTAAGCGACCGACATGCTCACGACTCTGGTCAAAACGCTCATCTCGGCGGCAGTCATCACGGCTGTCGCCGAGGTCTCGTCACGATATCCCCGGCTCGGTGGCCTGTTGTTGACGCTCCCGATCGTCAGCATTCTGGCGTTCATCATGACCTGGACGAAGCAGGGCGAGATGGGCACCATCACTTGTCTGGCTCGTGAGACACTGATCCTCGTCCCACTCGGGTTGCCGTTCTTCATCCCGTTCGCGGTCGCCAACCGCACCGGTCTCTCGTTCTGGCCTTCGTTTGCTCTCGGAGTCCTGCTGGCCTCCCTGACCATCGGAGCCTGGTTTCAATGGGGGCCAAGTCCCTCGACGGCCGCTGTCTCAGAAACGTCAAAGGTTTGAGCAATCGTGTCTCACAACCCTGGATGCCCGACTCGCTCATGAAAGTGAAGGCGACCCATGAAGTGGATCACCCGCGAACGACCGAAGATCGACCGCATCGCCTGTCCGTGGCTGATCGCCCGGTTCATTGATGACGCGTCGGAGTTTCTATTTGTGCCCGCGGACCAAGTGACCGCGCATGCGGCCGCGACCGGGGCGATTCCCTACGACGTGCCGGGCGTGGAGTTGACGCATGATGGTCCGCTGTGCAGCTTCGATGCGATCCTGAAGAAGTACCACCTCACCAATCCGTCACTGCTGGATTTGGCAGTGATCGTTCGCGGTGCCGATACAGACCGACTCGATCTGGCCCCGCAATGTGCCGGGTTGCTCGCGATCTCACTTGGACTGTCGCACAATTTCAGTAACGACCATGAACAACTGAAACACGGCTTTGTGATGTACGACGCTCTCTACTCATGGCTGCAACACGCCCGAGGGGAGAAGCACGATTGGAACCCGCAAAGACTCCCTCAATGAAGGGCTCACGATGCTCCGATCGGGACATTTCGGGGGAGACGCACCGTGAATTCGCTCCCTTGACCCATGGTGCTTTCGACTCCCATTGTTCCACCATAGCTCCGAACAATGGAATGGCAAATCGCGAGGCCCAAGCCAGCGCCGTTCCCCTCACCGCTGCGAGCGGCATCCACACGATAGAAGCGTTCGAAGAGATGCGTCAGATGTTCTGAGGCGATGCCCACGCCCGAGTCTCGGATCCGAATCATGACCTCATCGGTCGCCACTTCGCTCGACACGACAACGCCTCCGGCTGGATCAGTGTACTTGATGGCGTTGTCGAGCAAATTGACGAACACCCGACGCAACAATCGAGGATCGGTTATCAATTCGCACGGTGGGTTGTGGGACAACTCCAGAGTCATGTCCTTTTCATGAGCCATGACACGCATATTGTCAACCACATCGAGGAGGAGAACGTCCAGGCACACACTCTGGGTGGCCTGGCTGCCGATCCTTGCATCTTGCCGGGAGAGAAAGAGAAGCTGATTGGCCAAAATCGTCAGTCGGTTCGTGTCTTCCAGCAGGTTCTCCAACACGTCACGGTACTCTTCGCTCGAACGAGGCAAACGCAAGGCAATTTCCGCCTCGCTCCGAATGATCGCCAGCGGAGTTCGGAGCTCGTGGGCGGCATCTGCTGTGAACCGTCGCATTTCCGTGAAAGAGCGTTCCAGCCCTTCGATCATCTGGTTCAACGTCTCGCCCAATTCGCCCAGTTCGTCGTGCGGGTTGTCGACGGCAATGCGTGCGTTGAGACGGTCGGCGGTGATGGTCTTGGCGGCTTGTGTCATTTCCTGCACGGGCCGAAGAACTCGGCACGCCAGGAAGTATCCACCACTGATCGCCGCCAACAGTGTGAGCGGTCCGGCCAGGAGAAACGTCATGAGAAGTTCATTCAGTTCATGTTCGTAGGCCGCCAGGGAGCGCCCGACCTGAACCGTCAACGGGCCGTCCGGCCCTTGAACCCGGACGTGGACGATCCGCCAATCATTGTCTTCTTCAATCGGAATCGTTTGAAACACCGAGACCGAGGAATCAGCATCTTGGGGTGGCAGAGGCCATGCTTTGTCGGCGAGACGGAGATTAAAGAAAAACCGTTCCCCGCTCGGCCTCGTGATCTGAAAGTCGAACCCCGCGTGAGCGGCAAATCTCCGATTCAACCATTCTTTCAGACTTTCCGGTGTTTTGGCACGTCCGACCTCCGAGAGTACATCGGCGAGTTCTTCGTGGAGTCCCTGGTCAATGCGCTGCATCAGATGATGACGCATCATGACGAAGACCACCGTTCCAAAGACCGTGAGGACCACCGCCAATACACAGCCGTACCACAGCGTCAGCTTCCATCGAATCTTTAATTCATTCATCAGTCATCCCTCAATGCGTAGCCGACACCGCGCATGGTTTGAATGAGTTGCCGCTGATCGGGCTGTGCGATCTTCTTGCGAAGAGCATTGATGTAAACCTCAATGACATTGGTCCAGACGCCATCCGGCTCCTTCCAGACATCCCGACTGATCATGTCACGGGTGACCGTCGCATTGCGGTGACGCAGCAAATACTCCAGCAACTCGAACTCACGCTGGCTCAGGTCCAACTCCACGCCGTTGCGGACGACCCGATGAGCCACGAGGTCGAGTTCCAGGTTGTCGGCGCGCAGGAAAAGTTCGCGATCGGTCACATTTCGACGCAGCAAGACTCGCAGCCGGGCGACAAGTTCGGCGAACGCGAACGGCTTGATGAGGTAATCGTCCGCCCCGGCATCCAAACCTGCGACTCGATCCTCGACGGCATCTCGCGATGTCAGGATCAGCACCGGCTTCTGGAACCCATGAGCCCGGAGGTCTTTCAGGATACTGAGGCCGTCTCTGCCCGGAAGCATCAGGTCGAGGACTACGACATCGCAGGGATGTGTTGTCGCCAGGTAATAACCTTCTTCCCCAGTCAACGCCGACGAGACCTTGTAACCCTCTTCCTCCAAGCCACGGCGCAGACTGGTTTGCAACCGCTTCTGATCTTCGATGACGACGACACGGGGTATCACGGGGACCGCCTTTCCGACCTTCATATTCCTCTGTCGTCTAATTCTCCGCCAGCGAGAGCGTCAGATTAGCGAGTTCTAACCTGACGATAATGGTGTTTTTCCGCCGCGGTGGTGAATAATGACCGCAGGAAAAACGTCCCCATCGGTGGGACGTGACGATCCGTGTGACACAAGGAGAACCATCATGAAGAGTATTCGAGCCACCGTGGCCGTCCTGACCTGCCTGTGCCTCGCCGTCTGGGCCGGGGCGGACGACAAGGATAAGGACAAGGAAAAGAATGAGAAGAAAGAGCATGAGACCGCAGCCGCGGTGCTGGGCAAGGCGACCGTCGATCTGTCGAAGGCCATCGAGACCGCTCAAGCGAAGCTCCCCACCGGGAAGCCGATCTACGCGACGACCGCCCAAGAAGACGGGAAGTCGCTGTTCGAGGTCTATCTGCTGGTGGGTGATTCGGTGACGGAAGTGGAAATCGACGCGGTGACGGGCGTTGTGGCGAAGGTCGAGGAAAACGAGAATGACGAAGTGGAAAACCTCGCGGACGCCAAGAAGGTGTTGGCGGCCTCGAAGATCACTTTTGCCCAAGCCATCGCCACAGCCAAGGGTAAAGTGGAAGGCGGAAAACCCTTCGAATGCGAGTTCGAAATGGAGGACGGCAAGTCGATCATTGAGGTCGAACTGCTGGCGGGCACCAAGGTGATGAAAGTCGAAATCGACGCCATTTCCGGCAAGGTGATGGAGGTCGAGGAGGAGAAGTAACCGCCGACTGCAACGCCAGCCCGGCGTGTGTTCACGCCGGGCTGTCTGGCTGGGAACGCAATCTGAAGGACAGGTGCAATCATGCGACTTCTCAAGATTCTGAGCGTCATTTTGGCCCCCTGTCTTCTGGCCCCCTGTGCGCTGGTCGCGCTGGCCGAGGCTCCGCACAAGGTGTCGAAGTGGAACTTCGAGGATGCAGCCCTGGGCCAGCTCCCGAAGGGATGGTCAGCGGCCCAGACCGGTGACGGCAAGGGAAGCGTCTGGAAGGTCGTGGAAGATGCGACAGCTCCCCAGGGATCGAAGGTCCTGGCACAGACCGCCGAAAGCACCAGCGTCCTGTTCAATCTCTGTGTGGCAGACGACACGGAGTTCAAGGATGTCGAGGTGTCCGTGTCGTTCAAGGCAGTGCAGGGCAAATCCGACCAGGGCGGCGGGTTGGTGTGGCGGTATCAGGATGCCAACAACTACTACGTCGCTCGGTTCAACCCGCTGGAAGACAACTTTCGGCTCTACAAGGTTGTCGCCGGGAAGCGAGTTCAACTGGAGTCGAAGGAAGGTCTGAAGGCCGCCTCGGGTGCATGGCACACGATGAGCGTGTCCATGCAGGGGAATCAGATCGAGTGTTCTCTCAATGGAGAGACATACCTTGAAGTCCTGGACGATACATTCACGAAACCGGGCCGGGTCGGCCTGTGGACCAAGGCCGATGCCCAGTCGGAGTTCGATGACTTCCAGATTGCCGCGGCCCAGTGATCGCCGATCACTGCCCCGAACCCTTCACACCCCAGGAGACATCATGAGAGACTTTTTTCAACGCAGTGTTCTGATCGCATGTTGGATCGCGGCCGCAGGAGCTTCGTCCGGCGGGGTCTTGGCCAAAGATTTCGACCTCGACACCGCCAAGATCGAGGAGGCCGCCGGAGCCAAAGGCACGCTCAACGAGGACGAAGGCGTCTTCAAGGTTTCGTACCCCCGCAGCGATGTCAAGGTCAGCGTCGATGGCACGATCCTTCCGCCGTTCATGGGCCTGACCAGTTGGGCGTCGTTTATGCCCGGGATGAAAACGCAGGCCATGCTGATGGGAGACATGGTGCTCTTCCAGGATGAGGTCAACCCGGCGATGAGTGCGGCGTTGGACAATGGGCTGACGGTGACTGCACTGCACAACCACTTTTTCTACGACGAGCCCAAGGTGTACTTCATGCACATCGGCGGCGAGGGTGACGCCGTCAAACTGGCAGCCGCCGTCAAAGGGATTCAAGACAAAATCAAGGAAGTCCGGTCCAAGTCGCCCCAGCTGGCCACCGGATTCGGAAAACAGACGCTGGCTGCCACGAGCCACGTGACGCCCCAGCCCATTGAGGACATTCTCGGAAAAGGCCAGGCGAAGGACGGGATGTTCAAAGTTGTCATCGGGCGGACCGTGAAGATGCCCTGCGGTTGCACTATCGGGAAGGAGATGGGTGTGAACACCTGGGCCGCTTTCTATGGCACCGACGATCAGGCTTTGGTCGATGGGGACTTCGCCGTACTGGAAGGTGAACTCCAAGGAGCACTCAAATCACTCCGAGGCTCGGGAATCAACATCGTCGCGATCCATAGCCACATGGAAGCCGAGAATCCGAAGGTGTTGTTCCTGCACTACTGGGGCATGGGACAGACGGCGGACTTGGCGAAGGCTCTTCAGGGGGCGATGAAAAGCGACAAGAAGTGACACTGGTGCCTCAGACCGAAAGGAGCAGTCATCTTGGAACTCAAACACGTTGTGGAAGGCGATCGGGCACTGCTCTACATGGCGCGTTATGTCGATGAGGGAACGCGGACTTACAGCCCGTTTGCGGTGAAATCCGAGGTCGCACCGCAATTTCAGCCCCCGCAGCGACCGACCGTCATTTGATCTCATTTCCGTCGTCGCTCCGAAGTCCCAAGTCTCGGTGTTTCAAGCCGCTCCGCAGAAAAACGGTTCATCCGACTATTTGGGGCGAAGTCGATGGACTGCCCCCTCGATCACGGCTTGGCGGAGTTCTTCGAGGGACGAAATCTTTTCGAGGCCACCTCGCTTCTCAATCGCCTCCCGGAGATAGACCAGCATGATGATGCCGGTCTCGGTGGCCATGCCGAAGCAGGCGATAAAGCCGACCCACACGGCGACGCTGAAGTCCATCGGCGGCGTGTCCCAGCCGTGCATGATTTTGGGAAACAAGTCCATGAAGAACGCCCCGCCCGCGAGGGCTTCCGGAACCGTCAGCATCATCAGCGCGGCATTCGCCAGATCGCGATAGGTCAGGTACAGAACCAGAAAGATCAGCGCGATCACGACCGGGAACACGAACCGCAAAGTTTGAGCGGCTCGCACCTGATGCTCAAACTCGCCGCTCCATTCGATGTGAACACCTTCGGGGAGCGTGACCTTTTCGGCGACGACCCGCCGCGCTTCGTCCACGAAACCCACGATGTCACGGCCGCGCACGTTGAGTGTCACATAGTTCAAGAGCCGTCCGTTTTCGCTCTTGATCATCGCCGGACCCTCCACGATGTGGACTTCGGCCACGGCAGAGAGCGGAATCAGCGTGCGGCCCTGGATGGCATGGCCGGGCGACGCCGTATGCCCATCGCCGCCAGGCGTGTCCGCGATTGTTCCCAAGTCGCCGCCCGGTGGCGTACCGATTGACGGGCGTTTCATCGCCCTGCCGGTGGAGGGCATGGAGCCGCCCGCCGTGCCACTCATCGGCGAGACCGACGACATGCTGCCGGAACTGATGAGCAACCGGCGGATGCTCTCTTCGTCGTCGCGAGCCGATCTCACGTAGCGAATGCGCACCGGGAATCGCTCGCGCTTCTCGACCGTATACGTCACGGCGCGACCGGCCAGTGCGACCTCGATTTCATTTTGAATGTCCTCGACGTTGATGCCGTAGCGTGCGGCGGCTTCGCGGTTGATGTCGATGTCGAGATAGCCTTTCCCCATGATCGGGGCGGCGATGGCATCGCGTGCGCCGTTGAGCGGTTTGAGTACCGCCTCAATCTGTTTGCAGACACCGTCGATGGTGTCGAGGTCCGGGCCAAACACCTTGACGCCGATGTCCGTGCGCACGCCCGTCGAGAGCATCTCAATCCGGTTGATGATCGGTTGCGTGAAGATGTTGCTCCAGCCGGGGACTTGGAGTACACGCCCCATCTCGTCATCGACGAGGTCGCCCTTCGGACCGGTACGTCGCGGCCAGAGAAACACACGATCGGAGAAACGCTTCGTCAGCTCCTCGCGCAGGGCGAGGAACGGTTGCACGGCCCGGGGATCGCCCGTTTGGCTGAGTTGACTGCGCACGGAAGCCTCGGCGAACGCCAGCGTCTCCGCTCCGTGCGGCGCGGCTTCGAGCAGTGACTGCCCGTGGGCCACGCGGGCGACTTCTTCGAGTGCATACCACGTATAGGCTTCGATGCCGTGGTCGAACAGTTCGTAGTTCGTGCGGCGCACCTGTTCGTGCCAGAGGTCGTGGTATTGGCAATGCACGCGGTCCAGCATCTCGCTCGTCAAGGTTCGGCGCGGTTCACCGAGGGCTGCCTCCATCGAGTCGCGCACCTGGCCGAGCAGTCCCGGCTTGAGTTCCATCGCATGCACAGGATCGCTCACGGCTCCAAGCTGTTCTCCGTATCGCACGACATCTTGGACCAGTTGCCGAACATCCTCCAGAGCCGGTTGGGTGGCCATCCACGATCCGACCTCTTTCGTCAACTGCGTGCTCAGTTCGGCGAGGCGGCTTTCGGGTGGCGTCCCATCCGGCCAGTTCCAGTCTCCCGTTTGCGAGAGGCGTCGAATTGTCTCATCGAGCGTGAAGCGAACCAACTCGCCACCGAGCGACCGCTCGAACTCCCGATAGCGGAGGAGTGCCAATTCGCGCTGCGTCTCGTCAAACCGTTCGAGGGCCTTTTGCGTGGCATCGTTGATGAGCGACAGCCGATCTTCGGGCAGCTTCGGTGATTGCACAAAGCCGCGCTGTTCGCGGGCCGTCAGCACGTCAGTCGTCTGCCGCGTGGCATCGTCGAATCGCAGGACTCGCTTCGGCCAGAACTCGCGCGGGCGGAAGTTGACGAACGTCTCGACCATGTCGAGCGGAACCGGATCGGTCGGCGTATCGGCCCGCCCGGCCTTGCCAATCACGGACTCGACTTCGGGGAAGCCACGCAAGAGCGCGTCGCGGGCCTTCAAATCGTCGGCGGCCTGCGTGACGCTGGCCCTGGGGACCGTGATCGGCATATCGAGCGTGGTCCCCTCGTCCAGCGCGGGCATGAAGGCCACGCCGATCTTGGGAAAGTGATAGGCCCACAGCGCGATGACAGTCAGCGTCGAGAACGACAGCCACTGCCAGTGCCAGCCGCGCGTCGAGATCACCGTCAGCGACACGACGGCGGCGAACATCAGCAGAAACGTGCCTTTCCACGCGGCTTCCGACGCTCCCTGACCGACAATCGCCTGCAAGGGAAACATCCCCGCCGCCAGAACCAGCAGGACGGCAAACATCCACATCACGAGGTTGCGCCGCGGCAGCGCCCACGTCAGCAGCGGCTTGTAGATGTGGATGAAGCTCCGCACGATCCAGTTGTCTTCCTCGCTCCGCAGACAACCGCGAATGAACAGCGGGATCAGCGCGGGCACCAGCGTCACCGAGATGATCGCCACGCCGATCAGCGCGAAGCTCTTCGTGAACGCCAGCGGATGAAACAGCTTGCCCTCACGGCCGCTGAGCATGAACACCGGCACGAACGACAGCAGCATGATGAGGACCGAGAAAAAGATCGGCCGCCCCACCGTGCGGCAGGCCGGTATGACCAGTTCGCGCGTGTCACCCGTCACCGGGCGATCGCCGAAGTGATCCTTGAGGACGTGCGTGGCATTCTCGACCATCACAATGGCCTGATCGACCAGGATGCCGATCGAGATCGTGATCCTCGCCAGCGACATGATGTTCGCCTGGATGTCGATGATCCCCAGCCTTCGCAGCACCCACATCATCAGGAACGAAAACAGCACGGCCAGCGGCAGCGTGAGACAGATCACGAACACACTGCGGACGTGAGACAGAATCAACAGGATGGCGATCGACGCAATCAGCATTTCGTGCCACATGACTTCAGTCAGCGTGTGAATGGCCCCGTGGATCAGCCGCGTGCGATCATAGGCCGGAACGATGTGGACACCTTCGGGCAGACCGGGCTGCAACTCCTGAATCTTCGCCTTGACCAGTTCCGTCACGGCCAGGGGGTTCTGACCGTGCCGCATCAGCACGACACCGCCCACCACTTCGCTGCCATTCTTCTCATAGACGCTGCGGCGGAACTGGGTGCCCAACTGCACGGTGGCGATCGTCTCGATGAAGATCGGCGTGCCGTTGACCTCGCGGATCACGGTGCGTTCGATGTCGCGTTTGTCCCGCAACCAG